>NZ_JBQWEL010000012.1:0-172514 GCF_052658925.1 Microvirga medicaginis
TTCGGCTTCTCCGGTTCGAGAGCAAAGAACTCCGCCAGTCCGATCGGGATGCCATCCAGAATGCGTTTCAACGCACCGACCGATGGATTGGTCTGGTTCGATTCGATCAGCGAAATGGTCGAATTGGTGATGCCAGCGCGCTTGGCAAGCTCGCGCTGGGACAGGTTGTGCAGCCCCCGAACATAGCGAAGCCGACAGCCTAGATCGAATTCCATCTCAGCACCGCAAATCATGTGTTTCGGTTGTTCGAAATAAGACAAACACAGGCCAGCGACTTTAGCAATATCAGTCACTTAGCGGAATGAAGAAAAGGCCTTGTTGGCATCTCCCGATCATGGCCATGATCCGCCATCAAAAGGATCACGGTCATGAACGCTCCACAACGGCACAACAGCTTCCGGCTCGATAGTTACTGGATGCCCTTCACGGCAAACCGCCAGTTCAAAGCCTCGCCCCGTCTGCTCGCGAGGGCGGAAGGAATGTACTACACGAGCGATGACAACCGTCAGATCCTCGATGGCACCGCCGGCCTGTGGTGCGTCAATGCCGGCCACGGCCGCCGCGAGATTGCTGACGCGGTGGGGCGGCAACTCTCCACGATGGATTACGCCCCGTCCTTCCAGATGGGACATCCGATCGCTTTCGAGTTCGCCGAGCGTCTGGCCAGCATTGCGCCCGGTGGGCCGGGCGCCGGTCTCGATCGGGTGTTCTTTACCGGGTCTGGATCGGAATCCGTCGATACGGCTCTGAAGATCGCCATTGCTTATCAGCGGGCCATTGGCCAAGGCACGAGAACGCGTCTGATCGGGCGAGAGCGCGGCTATCATGGCGTCGGCTTCGGGGGCATCACTGTCGGTGGCATCCTGAACAACCGCCGCGTCTTCCCGCAGCTTCCCGGCGCCGACCATCTGCGGCACACCCATGATCCGGTTCGCAATGCCTTCGTCAAGGGGCAGGCCGAACATGGCGCTGAACTCGCGGACGATCTCGAGCGGCTCGTCGCCCTCCATGGGGCGGAAACGATTGCAGCCGTGATCGTTGAACCAGTGGCGGGCTCAACGGGCGTGCTGATCCCGCCGAAAGGCTATCTCGAACGCTTGCGGGCGATCTGCGACCGGCACGGTATCTTGCTGATTTTCGACGAAGTCATCACGGGCTTCGGCCGTCTCGGGGCGCCGTTCGCCGTTGACTACTTCGGTGTCGTTCCTGACCTCGTAACAACAGCCAAGGGTCTGACCAATGGCGCCATTCCCATGGGGGCCGTGTTCGCCAGCCGGAAGGTGCATGATGCGCTGATGCAGGGGCCTGAGAACCAGATCGAGCTCTTCCACGGCTACACGTATTCAGGCCATCCGGCAGCCTGTGCTGCAGGACTGGCGACCCTCTCGATCTATCGCGAAGAAGGGCTGCTCACCCGGGCGTCCGAGATCGAGACATACTGGCATGATGCCATCCACTCTCTGAAAGGCCTGCCGAACGTCGTCGACATTCGGACCATCGGTCTGATCGCGGGCATCGAGTTGGACAGCTGCGCCGGCGCTCCGGGCAGCAGGGCGTATGATGCGTTCGTCGACTGCTTCGAGAGAGGGCTGCTGATCCGAGTCACCGGCGACATCATCGCCCTGTCGCCGCCACTGATCATTGAGACGTCTCAGATCGATGCCATCATCGAAATCTTGTTTGGCGCCTTGAAGCGGGTCGCCTGATCCGCATGCCAGTTGACGGGTCTTATCTCGACACATAACGAATGGAGGCCATGTCCGAATCCGGATGGCCTCCACGTTGTCTTGGCTCTGTTGGGTGGACAGGTGCAGGCTCAACATGCGAACGCCCGCCCCAGGGCAGGCGCGTCTTGAAGTGAGAACTGTGCCTGCTTACGCGAAGGCACCCTCACGGGCGACGCGGGCGATATCGAAACGGGCAATGCCGAGATCGGCCAGTTCACGATCGGGGAGTTCCGACAGCTCCCGCACAGTCTGGCGGTAGAGTTTGTAGGCGCGAATCTTGGACAGGATGTAGGTGACGAACATGGAGTTTCCCCAGCACGTGGCTGGTCACGGTGACCAGCGGTCGTTGCTCTTGTTGCAATGCGGCATATAAGGATGCCCAGGCGTCGTGAGGAGCGGGGATTCCGGAGGGCAGTTATGCTTTAGTAGCATGCCACTCTGTGGCATGCTGGATCTTGATCCAAAGTGCAGACCGACACTTGCTCGCCCGTTCTGAGGTTGCTTTCTCGCCCACCATTCTTGAGCGCCGATCACTGAGCGGCCAGTGAGGTTCTTCTCTATTCGGCGATTTGAGGTCAAGCGCTTTTCAGGCCTTCCACGTTGCCGATGTTTGACGTCACTCGCGGGTCCTTGCTTCTCTTCGGGATCAGCTCTCGGGCTCTCCCATGATGGGATCAGAAGAACGAGGCAGTCCAATCTGTCGCGCGTTCTGATCGCGCCAGGCGCGACCGACACAAGAACCCTAGCGAACTCACCTCATCCATCGTCCCGCAAGGGACGTCTCTCCACCGTCTGGCGGAAACTCGTCTACCTTTCTGTTCGTGTGACAGGCTGTTCCAACGGGCCGATCAGGCGGTCGCCGCGGCACTCTCCCTGGTCCAGCGGAACTCGGTGCCATCGCTCCAGAGGCGGTGCATGATCACGGCCAAGCGACGCGCCAGAGCCACGATGGCCTTTTGCACGCCGCGCCGTCGGGCCACGGTCATGGCCCAGGCCTTCAGCCACGACCATTTCTGCACCCGGGTCAGTAGCACCTGAGCCGCCTCATAAAGCAGCGCTCGCATCATGGCATCGCCGCACAAAGAGACGCGTCCGATGCGATTGCTCTCGCCGGACTGGTTGAGAACCGGCGTCAGCCCCAGAGCGGGGCCAACCGCCTTGGAATTCTTGAACCGCGCCGGAATGTCGATCGTGGCGCTAAAGGCCAGCGACACCACGGGGCCGACACCGGGAATGGTCATCAGGCGCCGGCAGACGTCATCCTCCCGGGCGGTCGCCAACACTTTGCGGTGAAGAGTAGCCAAGCGCTCCCGCAGGCTCTGACGGGCCTCGAGGAGGCAAGCCATGATGTCAGCCAGCTCCGGCAGGTCGGCCACGAGCTCGCGGATCCGGTCCTCGAATTTGACTTTGCCAATGATCCCAACCTTAAGCCCAAAGTTGCGCAGCAGACCGCGGATGTCGTTCTCGATGGCAATGGCTTTCTCCTGCAACAACTTGCGGGCCGTCAGCAGGGCGCGTCGGTTCTGGCTGGTGAGCGTCTTCACATGCACAGGTCGGAACAGGTTGACGCGCATCATCTGAGCAATGCCGCGAGCATCGTTGCGGTCGGTCTTGTTGGTTCTGTTGCAGCTTTGGAGCTTCCGTCCACCCAAGCTATGAAAGGATGGGGTTGAGAGGGGCTCATGGTGGCGACAGGCAAGAAGAACCCGTTCAAGGGTCGGCAGTTCACGGCTGAGATCATCCTTTGGGCTGTCCGCTGGTACCTGCAGTTCCCGATCAGTTATCGCGATCTCGAACGCATGTTCTCCGATCGCGGCGTGCAGGTGGACCATACAACTCTTTTTCGCTGGATCCAGGCCTATGCATTGGAGTTGGAAGAGCGCATCCGTCCGCATCTCCGAACCACGAATGGCTCGTGGCGTGTGGACGAAACTTACATCCGGGTGAAGGGGACGTGGGTGTACCTCTATCGTGCCGTGGATGCTGCCGGGCAGACCATTGATTTCTTGCTTTCAGCCAAGCGGGATGCCGCTACGGCACGGCGGTTCTTCAGGAAAGCGCTGAAGCAGCCTCACACTGTTAATCCGCGAACGATCACAGTCGACAAGAATGCAGCCTATCCGATCGCAACGAAAGCCATGAAACGGGATGGAGAATTCTGGCGCTTTGCCAAACTCCGGCAGGTGAAATTCTTGAATAACATCGTTGAGCAGGATCACCGGCGGATCAAACGCTTGGTCCGGCCAGGGCTGAGCTTCAAGAACTTCGTGACGGCCACCCAGACAATTGCAGGCTATGAAGTAATGGCGATGATCCGCAAGGGGCAGGTTGTAAATGCGCCAGCGAATAACATGGGCGCTCAGCGAGACTTCATTGCTACCCTGTTCGGCGTAGGCACGTAACCTGCGCCCCTGTCTGGCCTCGCCTGACCTATGTCAGGAGTTGCAACGGAACCAGCCTCAAGAGGAGAGCTCAAGATCTCGGCGTGTTGTGACCATCTGAGCACGAGTTCAAGAGCTCTGTCAGTGAGCTGTCCCGTGCCAATGCTCCCACCTCGGCTCCAATTTGCGCAGCAAAGCGCATCTATGGGGGGCACATTTGTGGCATAGCTCACACACAATTCACCCACAAGACAACTGCCTTGCTGGTGCGAGAGGGGTTGCTGAAACGGTGCGGTCTGCGGCTGGCAAAACGGAAGCTGTCACCCTTTCGGAGAGTCATCGTGACTGCATCGACGGTGAGCAGCATTTCGCCTTCAAGTACGAGGCCGCCTTCTTCGCCGTCATGTGTATAAAGCTCGTCCCCAGTGCTGGCGCCCGGCTCCAAGAAGGTCAGGAATAAGTTGAGACGGCCGTCCAAACCTGTCGGGTTCAGAAGCTGCTTCGATATGCCTGAGCGCCACAACTTAAGTTCCGCGCGCTCATGTTCCCGTCTTACGATCTGCTCGGGACTGCTCTCCTGGCTATCCGAATCGAAAAGTGCGGCTATGCCCACTCCGAACACGTCGGCCAGCGTAGCGAGCACGCGTAAAGATGGGGACGACAGGCCGCGCTCAACTTGGCTGATGAAGCCGATGGAGAGGTTTGCACGCGCTGCGACAACCTCCAGCGAAAGGCCGCGTAGACGCCGGAGATCGCGAAGGCGACGCCCGACAGCGTGATCGACTGCGCTCTCCGACACTGGGTTGCTTGTATCCTGACTGCTCACGCTGCAATCACCTTGTTCTGATCTATTTTTCACAACGGTGAAAAATACTTGCACGCCGACGGAATTTATGCACTGATTTTCATGATGGTGAAAGTCTATCAAACGCGATAAGTACCTCCAAGGGGACGTAAAGGGCGTTCGCGCGTTGCGATAGCTAAAGGGAGACCCTCATGTTCAAATACCTCTTGCAAGCGGCCTGTGCATCTCTTGCTCTGGCCGTAGCAGTGCCCGCTTCCGCCCAGCAGGTCGTCAAAGTCGGTTCGACGCCGACGAGCGTCCCTTTCACCTTCCTCGACACTAAAACGAACACCATTCAGGGTGTGATGGTCGATATCATCACCGAAGTTGGCAAGGATGCAGGTTTTCAGGTTCAGATCGAGCCGATGCA
This sequence comes from Microvirga medicaginis, assembly GCF_052658925.1. Classification (NCBI taxonomy): domain Bacteria; kingdom Pseudomonadati; phylum Pseudomonadota; class Alphaproteobacteria; order Hyphomicrobiales; family Methylobacteriaceae; genus Microvirga; species Microvirga medicaginis. Next base: position 5,323 of record NZ_JBQWEL010000012.1, read on the forward strand.
GTTCTCCACCCTGATCGCCGCTCTGACCTCCAAGAAGATCGACGTGATCTCGGCGGCCATGTTCATTACGCCAGCGCGGAAGGAGGTCATCAACTTTTCCGACCCAGTCTATACGTATGGCGAGGGACTGCTCGTTCCGAATTCGGACACGAAGAACTATGCCGGGTTCGACGATTTGAAGGGTGCAACCGTCGGAGCCCAAGTCGGCACGGCCTTCGTCGAGCCGCTGAAGAAAACCGGTCTGTTCTCTGAAGTGAAGATTTACGATACGATTCCTGATATTATGCGGGATGTTAACGCAGGTCGCCTTCAGGCTGGGTTCGCCGATTACCCTGTGGTCGCCTACAACCTGAAGCAGGGCCAGTTCCCGCAGGCGCGACTCGTCGAGAGCTATAAGCCGACCATTCTCGGCTCGGTCGGCATCGGCGTCGGCAAGGACAATCAGGAACTCCTGACGAAAATCAACGCATCGCTCGCCAAGCTAAAGGCGAACGGCACGCTTGACAAGATCCTCGGGAAGTGGGGCCTCAAGGCATCCTAAAGCTTTAGCTTGCGGCGACGCGGTACACGCGTCGTTGCTCCCTGCTCTTTTCCTGAACTTTCCGGATACCCGCGCTCATGCAAGCCTTCCTGCGCGACGCTACAGAATTCCTGCCTATTCTTCTCGAAGGCGTGAGGTTGACGATCCTCGTCACCATCGGCTCGCTCATTTTGTCTACTTTCCTAGGTCTCATATGGGCCATGATGCGGGTCTCGGGCATCAGGGCCGTCTCGCGGATCAGTGCTGGCATCATCAACGTCATCCGCGGCATTCCGATCATCGTCCAGCTGTTCTACATCTACTTCGTGATGCCGGATCTTGGCGTGTCGCTAACCGCGCTGCAGGCTGCGATCATTGGTCTAGGCATCGCCTATTCGGCCTATCAGGCCGAGAATTTTCGGGCCGGTATTGAGGCAATCGACAAGGGGCAGATCGAGGCGGCCCAAACTATTGGCATGGGCTGGTGGATGACCATGCGCCGGGTCGTGCTGCCCCAGGCGGTGCGGCTCGTGCTGCCGCCTTATGGAAATACCATGATCATGATGCTGAAGGATTCATCCCAAGCATCCACCATTACGGTCGCCGAACTCGCCCTTCAGGGCAAGCTGATCGCCTCCTCCACGTTCAAGAACACGAGTGTCTTCACGCTCGTCGCGGTGCTTTATCTGGTCATGAGCATTCCACTAATCCTCTTCGTCCGTCACTTCGAGAAAAAAGCAAGCCGCCCATGATTGAGCTGAAGGATGTCCGTAAAAGCTATGGGAGCTTCGAGGTGCTGAAAGGCATTACAGCTTCTGTCCAGAAGGGCGAGGTTATCTGCATCATCGGTCCATCTGGATCAGGCAAGTCGACCATCCTGCGCTGCATCAATGGGCTCGAAGGCTACAACAGCGGCGATATCTTCATCGAAGGGCAGCGAGTCGACCGGAATTCACCATCCATTGTCTCCATCCGTACGCAAGTATCGATGGTGTTCCAGCGCTTCAATCTCTTCCCTCACCGCACCGTGCTCGAGAATGTCATCGAGGGTCCAGTGTTTGTGAAGAAGGAGCCGCGTAAGGAAGCCATCGAGAGAGCGCGCGCGCTGCTAGCGCAGGTCGGGTTGGCGGAAAAAGCCGATGCCCATCCGCCGCAGCTTTCCGGCGGGCAGCAGCAGCGGGTTGCTATTGCCCGCGCGCTTGCTATGCAGCCCAAGGCTATTCTGTTCGACGAGCCGACCTCCGCCCTCGATCCAGAACTGGTCGGCGAGGTTCTTGGTGTCATGCGCGAGCTTGCGGACGAGGGCATGACGATGGTGGTCGTCACTCACGAGATGGGTTTCGCAAAGGAAGTCGCTGACCGGGTGCTTTTCATTGACGGTGGCGTCATCGTTGAGCAGGGTTCCGGGAAAGAAGTGCTAAATCACCCTAAACACGCGCGCACACAAGATTTCCTGAGGCGTGTCCTTCATCCGCTCTAGACCTGTGAGACGACTAGTGGCCAAACCGTTTCCTCTTGAGCCATCCCTTTGGGCAGCAACAGCGACCGCAGCCCCACAAACCACACCGTTGGATGCCTCAACCTCCACCGAGATCGTGGTGATCGGCGGCGGCTATGCTGGCCTGTCGACGGCGCTTCATCTAGCGGAACGCGGCTTTAAACCGATTGTGCTCGAAGCACAGGAGATCGGTTTCGGTGGCTCAGGTCGCAATGGAGGCCAGGTCATCCCTGGCCTGAAGTACGATCCCGATGAGTTGGTCGCCAAGTTCGGTCGCGAGCAAGGTGAGCGACTAGCGGCATTCGGCGGCGGCACAGCCAATGCCGTTTTCGGCCTGATCGACAAGTACGCCATGGACGTACCGTATGTGCGCAGCGGCTGGATCCAGGGTGCGCATACCCCGGAAGGCAAGGATCAGGTCCAGCGCCGAGCGGAGCAATGGCGCAAGCGCGGCGCGTCGGTTCGCGTCCTCGACAAATCAGAGACTGGATACCTTCTCGGCTCCGAGCGGTATGTAGGCGGCTGGCTTGACAAACGGGGTGGCGGCGTTCAGCCCTTGAGCTATGCCCGAGGCCTCGCGCGAGCCGCACAGAAGGCCGGCGCAATCATCCATACCCGCAGCCCTGCGACTGCTCTTACGCAGACGAAAGGGCGCTGGACGGTCGAGACCGCATCCGGAGCAACGGTCACTGCGGATCGCGTGGTTCTCTGCACCAATGGTTACACCAAGGGACTTTGGCCGAGGCTGCACGAAACCATCATTCCGGCGAACTCCTTCCAGATTGCAACCCGGCCCCTGTCCGACAACCTGCGGCGCTCGATCCTGCCCGAAGGCCATGTCAGCTCCGATACTCGTAAGCTGCTCCTTTATTTCCGGCTCGACCACATGGGACGGCTGCTCATGGGGGGGCGCGGGCCGTTTCGGGAGCCAAAAGGGGCTGAAGATTGGGCGCATCTCGAGCGAATCATTGGCAAGATGTTCCCCCAAGCCAAAGACGTTCCTGTCGAATATCGCTGGTGCGGGCGTGTAGCTATCACGCGGGATTTCATGCCCCATCTTCATGAACCTGCGCCGGGGCTTCTGATCGATATCGGCTGCCAAGGACGCGGCGTCGGTCTGCAGACCGCGATGGGACGGGCAATGGCGGATTACATCGCTACAGGCGACGCAGAAGTCCTTCCAGTTCCTCTCTCGCCGATAAAGCCCCTGCCGTTTCATGCGCTTCACAAGCTTTACGTCTCGGCCGTGATTGCTTGGTACCGCCTCAACGATGGCGGGCTCTAGGGGACACAGAGGTAGTATGGAGCGCCTCCGGCGCACGGGAGTATCGTCCATCCAGAGATCATGAATTCTGGTCCAAACTGCCTCGGCTCCAATCGAACCAGACCACTCCGACACCCTGATCGCTCAGGGCGCTGGTTTACTTATCCTTCAAACGTTCAAGGCCCCTTATTCGAGGATCAGCAATAGCGATGGAAACCGACCTTTCCCCGTCCTTCCTGCATCTCCGTGCCGGTGTCGTCACGGATGCCGCGATGCCTCCTCTGCAAATTCCGGCTCCGGAAGGCGATCCGCTGGCCGCTGAGCGCACTTACTACTTTCTCGACGAGACTCTCGGCTACGGTGCCAGCACCAGTCGATCGGGACGGCGAGATGAAGAGGTGATCCTTGCGCATACGGAATTCACCGTCATATCCGATGGCGAATTGACGCTGCTTCAATGCGACGGGACATCAGTTGACCTGAAAGCAGGAGACTGCGCTATCATTCCTGCGGGGCTCAGAGCGCGCTGGACGCAACAGGGGGACGTCAGTCGCACCTTCATGATTTTCCCAGGGCTGCGTGGTGAATCACCATCCGCAATCATCAAGATCGATCCACAATCGGATCTTGCCCCCTCCAATGGACCTGCCCGCGATCTGCTTCTCACCAGCCCGCCTCCGACCGCGCAAAGCCGAGTCTGGTTCGAGGATTCATCGGGCAATCTCCGCATTGGTGTTTGGGAATGCACGCCGTATTCCCGGAGGTACACGAGACCGGCTTATTGCGAACTGATGCACATCCTGTCCGGTTCAGTCACCTTTACCCAAAGGTCTGGCTGCTCGTGGACCGTCAAGGCAGGCGAGACCATTATCGTGCCTGCAGGTGCCGAGAACGCATGGGCGAGCGACGTCACAATCCGTAAAGTTTTCTGCATCGTCAGCTAGAAGATTGCTTTGTTGCAGGGATCGGCAGGTCGCCGTTCGGATCCGGAGGGCATAGGAAGCTGTGCCCTCCGGAGCAATGATCTCCACAACACCCTCAGGGCCAATGCCGTGCAGTTCGCAATATAACGAGTTTCTTTCCCTCAATACGAACCGAAGCCATCGAAGCGAGATGATGCAATGACTGGGAATAATAAGCCGATTTGGTGGGAGACAGCGCCGCTCAGCACCGTCGAGCATAAAACGGTTGCACCAACAAGCGATGTCTTAATCGTTGGCGCTGGCTATACGGGACTCAGCGCCGCGATCACTCTTGCTCGGGCCGGACGGTCGGTACAAGTCTTTGATAAGCAGCGACCTGGGGAGGGCGCCTCGACGCGCAATGGTGGGATCACGAGCGGTAATCTTCGCCTCAGTCATGCGGAAATGACCAGACGCTTCGGAGAGGCAAGGGCGACTGCGATAGAGGCTGAAGCAAAGATCGCCCGTGAGGATCTTTACCGGTTCATTGCCGAAGAGAAGATCGATTGCGATTTCAACTTGGTCGGGCGTTTTACCGGAGCGGCATCTCCGGGCGACTATGAGGGGCTTGCCCGGAGTGCTGGGCACCTTCGTCAGACGCTCGGAATCGAGGCCTACGCCGTACCTAGGAGCGAGCAGGGCAACATTCTTGGCACTAGCTTGTACCATGGCGGAAATGTCCGGATGGATATCGGCGGCCTGAATCCGGCCAAGTTGCATGCGGAGATGCTGCGGCTGGCCCAAAAGGCGGGCGCTGTGATTCATGCCGAGACCCCCGTTCTCAATCTGAACCCGCAGGGTGATGCCTGCGAGGTCATGACGTCACGCGGTAAGGTTCGCGCGCGAGACGTCATCGTGGGAACGAACGGCTATACGGACCAGTCTGACCGATGGCTTCGTCGTCGGCTAGTTCCGGTGCGCAGCCGGATCATCGCAACTGCTCCGCTCTCACCAAACTTGATGAAAGAGCTGATGCCGCGGGGCATGATGTGCAGCGACACACGCCAGCTTAGCTATTACTATCGCCCGTCCCCGGACGGCCGGCGGATTCTGTTTGGTGGTCGCGACGGCACCATTGCCGGAGACCCGGATTGGCCAACTGAAGCGCTCCGCCGTACGCTCGTCGCCTTGTTCCCTGAACTCGCAGAGGTTGAGATCACGCATAGCTGGTATGGCCATGTCGCCATGAACCGCGACATGGTGCCCCGGATCTTCTCCCGGCGGGGCATCCGGTATGCGGCCGGCTATTGCGGGTCGGGTGTCGTGTGGGCGCGGTGGGCCGGACAGAAGGCCGCCATGCAGGTGCTCGGGCTGGACGAAGGCGGCTCCGCGCTCGATTTTAGGCCGCCCGCTGCGGTGCCGCTCTTCAACGGCAAGGCGTGGTTCATGCCTGCTGTCTTCGCGTGGCTGACCTTGATGGATCGATTGGCGGCCCGGACACAACGGTAGCCCGTCAGTCTTCAACCCCTCATCAACAGAACGGAGACAACATGACAAACCTCACATTCTTCAAGCTGGATGATCTTGGCAAAGCCCGTGACGGAAACCCTCCTCCCGAGCGGTTGGTGGATGGCGATCCCCGGTTCAAAACTTGGGACATCGAGACGACTGCGGACGGCCGCGTCAGTGCAGGGGTGTGGGAGGCTACACCCGGCGCCTACCGATCGATCAAAGGTGACACCTGGGAGTTCTGCTCAATCCTGTCCGGTGTTTCCGAGTTGATCGAAGACGGGAGGCCGGCCGTGCGTGTCCAAGCAGGCGATACATTTGTGATGAAGCCCGGCTTCGAAGGCACATGGCGCGTGATCGAAACCACCCGCAAGCTCTGGGTCACGCGAGACTGAGTGCCATGAGTTTCGTCTATAAAGCCGATCCGGTGCGTGGAAGAGAATGGGCCAGCCTGTTCGCACGTCACGCACCAGATATCCCGTTTCATATCTGGCCGGAAACCGGGCCGCGGGAGGAGGTCCGCTACCTGGCGGCATGGATGCCGCCAGACGATATTTTGAAGACCTTTCCCAACCTGGAGATCCTGATTTCCGTCGGAGCGGGCATCGATCAGTTTGACCTGTCCGCGCTCCCGGAGCACCTGCCAGTTGTCCGGATGACGGAGCCCGGCATTGCCGAGAGCATGGCAGAGTATGTGACTATGGCCGTGCTCTCGTTGCATCGGGATCTGCCGGTCTACATCAATCAACAGCGGCAGAAGGTCTGGCGCGAGATCCGGGTGACATCGGCTGCGCGGCGCAAGGTCGGGGTCTTGGGCCTCGGAATGCTCGGCCTGGCAGTCCTGCAGCAGCTCCGTCCCTTCGGTTTTCCACTCGCGGCCTGGAGCCGGTCCGGGGGGCAGGTTGACGGCGTTGATACATTCGCCGGGCCTGGAATGTTGTCGGCGTTTCTTGCCCGAACTGACATTCTGGTATGCCTGTTGCCCTTAACAGACGCGACACGGGGCATTCTCTCGCACGATTTGTTCGCGCAGCTTCCTCATGGTGCCGCACTCGTCAATGTCGGCCGGGGCGCACATTTGGTTGAGCAAGATCTTTTACGAGCCTTGGAGGAGGGCCAACTCTCAGCCGCCGTGCTTGACGTGTGCGAGGCGGAGCCCTTGCCCTTGGATCATCCTTTCTGGGACCATCCGCAGATCCTGCTGACGCCCCACATTGCCAGCATGACCCGACCTGAAACGGCTGTAGATGTCGTTCTGGATAACATCCGTCGGCACGCTGCCGGCGAGGCGCTCATCGGCCTTGTCGACCGCACGCGAGGCTATTAGCATTTCTTCCTCTGTCGATGGTTGCCATATCGGCCAAACGCACACGAAGCCCTGCAAGGAGGCTTTATCAGTCTCCTTTTTCGATTCGGCGTTCTTGTGATTACCGGTTGCATGCAGACGCGTTCTGACCGGATGGAATGAGTTTGGCAACTTTAGAGGGAGCCCATACTGGGCCTTCGACATCGATGCCTCGCCACCAATGCAACATACTAGGGCCTCCCGCGAGTGGGCGTACGTCGTTATATCGACCCTCGTCAGTCGTTTCGTGAGGATCGATGAGCATATCTCGCACTGGATGCGTTTTCCTTGCTTCACCTCTGGTTGCTTGAGCCGTCGGCATGAGGCGCCAGCAATGAGCCTGCTTGTTGCTGCACTGCGATAACATATAGTAGAACAGCCGCATCCAGCTCTGGCGCAACTGGAGAATGTCGACCCCTTGGAGTCGAAGGTTGCAAGGACCGTTTGTGGCACTCCTGAGACGTAAGCGTATGGTCTGTCTCGGCGGTCATGAGGCGACGTTTGTTAGACGGCCGGAAGGTGAAAGGTTGACCCTGACCGGACGTTGAACGGCTCCTCCCTTGCCCGGGAAACAAAAAGGCCGCCTCTGAGAGGCGACCTTCTCATGATCCGAGCGTATCCAGCGTCACGGCACGATCCTGCCTACAAAGCTCAATGGTCTCCTTGAGGATCCTTAAAGCCGTCGCCCTTGCTGCCTAGCGAACGATGCCGCGCCGTCCGTGACCCAGAAGAAGCCGATAGGCTAGACGGGCTGCGACGCGCGCCGTCTGGTCGTCCCGATCGAGGACTGGGTTCAATTCGGCAATGTCGGCGAGCGCGAGCTTGCCGGAGGAGATGACGTCATCGATTAGGTCCTCGATGATCTCAAGCGCCACGCCGCGCGCCGCTGGCGCCGAAACCCCAGGGGCGACCGACGCGGGCAGCACGTCGAGATCGATCGACAGGTAGACTTTGTCCGCCGCTATCAATTTCTGCGCCAGCCTTGCGCGCAGGTCTGCGCTGTCGCTCTGCCGCATCTCCTCGTCGAGACGATACTCGACACCAAGTTGACGGGCCCGCTCAAACAGCGCCGTGGTGTTGGAAAGCTCGCTGATACCGAGACAAAGATAATTGAACGTGGTGCCATGCGCCGAACAGAACTCGGCAATCTGGCGGAATGGTGTGCCCGAGTTCGGAACCGGCGCGAGACGCAGGTCGAAATACGCATCGAGATTGACCACGAGGATCCTTGTCGTGGCAAGCCGATCGCTGAGATGTTTCGCCAGACCCAGGAAGCTGCCATAACCCGCGCTTTAGCATCACGCTGTCACTTCCAAGCGTGGTCGGTAGTGCCGGAGTGGGCGAGGTGCTGTGGCCCGAAATGTCGGAGGAGGAGGCCCGAGCTTTGGACCACAGTGCTGATACCTTGAGAAAGGCCGTGTCAAATTTCATCACCTGACGGGGAAATCCGGTTGCGATGTGGGGCAAGGTTTGGATAGGAGACCAAGTGCTCCAGGCATGGGGTCAGCGCAAGATCAGCAGATCTTGTTCCAGCCCCTTCCCCGATGACACACCGGCGGCCAAACTCATCCGGCAGGTTCTCGGGGCCGTGAGCGAGTTCGAGAAGGCGATGGTGGTCTCAAAGCTGAAAGGCGCACGGGAGCGCAAGCGGGCGACCGGCAGAAGGTCGAGGGCCGGAGGAACTACGCCGAGATCAACCCAGAGTGGTCGCCCTGGCCAAGAAGCTGCGGCGGTACAAGGCCGCAAGCGCACCCTGCGGGAGATTGCATGCGAACTGGCCAAGGCGGGATTCGTCACGGGCACCGGCAGGCCCTACTCGGCAGCCGCCGTCGCCAAGATTATCGAGGCTTAAGGATCAAAGCGGGATAGCTGCAGCCATCCCAGTAATCAGGCACAGGACGACGGCACAGGCAGCAATCTTGCGAAGCTTTGACGGACCTTGCCGTAACACTCACAAGCCACCTCTTCGAGGCCCGCACGGTCCACAATGCTGATGCCTCCGCGATGCTAAGCGATCAGGCCTGTCGTCTGAAGCGAATGCATGGTGCTGCTGAGCGTGGAGCGCTGGACTCCCAGCAACTCGGCCCAATCAGCATGGGTCAAGGGCAGGATGTCATCCTCAGTCCGGTCGCGCGTGCTCAAGATCCAATGACAGCAGCGAGCCTCGACCGGATGAACCGTATTGCAGTAGACGGTCTGAAAGGTTTGAGCCAGCAGCGCCTCGTTGTAGCTGAGAATGAGATCTCGCAGCTTAGAGCAGGTACCGATCCCCTCTTGGAGCCTGCTGAAGGCGATCCGTGATGCAGTGCCGGGGACCTGCACCTTGTAGCGCCCGAAGGCGTGGCGGGATTTCAAGGCGCTGAGCAGGCCGAACAAGCCCTCCCGTCCAAAGGACGTCACCTTGGCGGCTTGGCCATCCTCCATGATGTTGATGAGGCCCACCACGGCATTGTGCGGGAAGTAGGTGTAGTGGATGGGATCGCCGGCCTCGTAGAGCACGGCACCCTTTGACAGGGAAACGATCTCAAGGTCTGGCTCAAGGTAATCAAGGTCCTCGGGCTCCAGGGCCCCCAGGAGCCAGTTCCTGCGATGATCGGCCTTCGACGCTGGGAACTCCATGACAGGCTCTCCAGTCTCTCGGCTCAGAGTTAACCCCTATGCGAGGCAATGGGTTATGGCGCATTAAGCCTGGACTCATCGGGCCATGTCAGTTTGTTAGACGACACAACGATGACCATAATTTGGCTTTGGCAGGTGTCGGCAGCCCAGAGGGGGAGGGCGGGACAAATCTCTGGAAGGTTGGAGGGGCGATCACCACCCAAGGCCACATGCAGAGATTTTTCCGATCCAGAAGATTTCAGGCCCTGCCCGGCGCACATTGATACGCGAAGGTAGAACGGATCGGCAGCCCTTCAGATTGGGCTTGTGAACTGAGCGCTCAAGGTGAAGCAAGTTGATATTCACGTCGATCAGGTCCCCGGGTGAAGGTATTGCCTTAAATCACGTACTCGGACCAATCCGAACAGCGACGCTCTCTCACAGGCAGCACTTCGGAGAGCGGTACACTTCTCCATCAGCTGTTCAGCCTTAGATGATGGCTCGAACATCAAGGTCCACGCTGCATTCAGCCATTGCAGAGATCTTTCGGTCAGCTCAGCGACCCGCGTTCTTGCTACGTACGACGTTACCGTATTGTTGGGAGCAGATCCTGTTCCAACTCCTACCCTGCAAGAGTCCGGCACGCTCTGGCAGAGGACGAAGAAACTGAGCAGATTGGCGCAGGCGGAAGGCGAATGGTCCCGGTGGGACTGCTCCGCGTGAACCCCTCCGTTGGTCTTGGCGAATACTACCTTTCCCCGTGGCTCCAGTGCTCGGCATTGGAAGCATCAGCTTGTGAAACAGCTTCACATCCGTTGTTCCTCGCAAGTGGATACTCATCGCGGCAGCCGACCAGTAGATATCAAGTCGATACCACTTCAACCTATGGAAAACAGGAGGCTCGAATGACAAAAGCACAGACCGCGATCGTCGGGGCCGCAATGCTGGGTGCAGTGTCCGGCTCGGCCTTAGCTCAAGAATGGGCACCGTCAAAATATGGCGCCGCAGACGAGATTGGCGCCGCCAATCTCATCACGCCTGACAATGTACTGGCGGCAGTGAGCCTCGTGAAGACCGGCAAGAGCTATCCGCTTGCAGTTCCCATCGACAAAAACCTGCCGGCCTTCCGCCACCGCAGCTTCCATCTTACCAATGTCCAGCCCGGCGAGGCGGGCGGCACGTCTCTCGGACCGAACAAGTTCACTTTCAACGACGAGCTCGTCGTGGGCTGGACCGGCGTCGGCACACAACTGAACGGCATCGGCCACATCGGGATCGACAATGTCTACTACAACGGCAATCAGGCCAAGGACTTCGTCACGGTCGAAGGCGTGACGAAGCTCGGGATTGAGAAGGTGCCGCCGATCGTCACACGCGGTGTCGTTCTGGACATGGTCGCTCATTACGGTCAGCCGATCGTCCCCGAAGACACCGAATTCACCGTGGCGGATATCCAGGCGGTACTGAAGAAGCAAGGGATCACGCTGCGAAAGGGCGACGTAGTCCTGTTCAACACGGGCTGGCTGGAGCTTATCGGCAAGGACAATAAGAAGTTCCTTGAGGTTGAGCCGGGCATCGGCATGGAAGCGGCCGAATGGCTCGCAGCCCAAGGTATCGTTGCCTTTGGCGGCGACACGTGGGCGTCGGAAATTTATCCGTCCAAGGACGGCCAGGAGTTTCCGGTGAACCAGTTCATGTTGGCTAAGAACGGCATCTATAACCTCGAGCTCATCGACACTCGCGCGCTCGTTCGCGATCAAGCGTACGAATTTCTTTTTGTGCTCGGTCAGCCTCTCTACAAAGGGACCACCCAGGTCAACGTCAACCCTGTAGCCATTCGCTGACCGCAATGGCGGCCGGACTTCATTCTCTCCGGTCCGGCCGCCATCACGTCCGCGACGTGGGTAGGGCGCCGAACCCCCATCTGGGCGCCAGACGTCTGGCAGGAAGCCGATGGCTCTACCGTCGTTTTTGCCGTGGCACGTTAACCCGCCCACCGTCAGTTCTACCCCGTCTCGGGCCAAGCGCGTTCAAGCCTCGTCAGATTTTCTGATGACTTCGCGAGGCCGTGCCGCTGACTTGCAAAATTCCAGTAAACAGGAGCTCATCATGGATCTCTCTCTCTCGCAGAAACAGTCATCCGGGTCGCCACGGCAACAGCCAAGGCGGAAGGTCATGCCATCAGCGTCGCCGTCGTTGATCCAAGTGCTCATCTCGTTGCCTTTGTGCGCATGGATGACGCCATCCTCGGCGCGATTGATGTGGCACAGCGCAAGGCGCGGACGGCAGCCCTGTTCCGGACCGACAGCAGTGCCCTCGGCGAGGCGGCCCGACCAGGCGGCCCACTCTATTCGTTAGAATATACCAATGGAGGTCTCATTAGCTTCGGGGGTGGCGTGGTTCTCAAAGACGAGGATGAGACCTTCCTAGGCGCCGTCGGCATCTCTGGCGGTACCGTCGAGACCGACGAAACGATCGCGCGGGCGGCGGCCGCCGCATTTCGGACTTAAGCAGGAAGGCCTGCTGTTGGTTGCGACGATCCTGGCGATCGTATTGGCGCACTCGCTCCGCCCCTGCCTTCGATGCCTTCCTCGATCAAGGAGCTAATGTGCGTCCGCTATCGCGGTCCTTGCCATAAACGCTTGCAGGCGCGGGACCATAAAGTCGAGGAAGAGCCGGACGCGCTGGGGCATGTTCAAGCCGCCGAGGAAGATCGCGTGAACTTCCTCGGTATCATGGCCCGTGGCCTGAAGGACTTCGACGAGCCTGCCAGCGCCGATATCGGGATCGACATGAAAGTCGGCGAGCCGGGCTATCCCCGCACCGGCTACGGCCAAGCGCCGGACCGTTTCCCCGTTGTTGGCAAGCAGATTACCTTGGACGATCCGGTCTACAATGCGTCCTCCGTGATTAAGCGGCCAGACAGGTTGGGCGCGGCGAAAGTTGAAGCCGAGGCAGTTGTGATGGTCGAGGTCTTCGATCCGTGTCGGCGTTCCCCATTTTTCAAGATAAGCCGGCGCCGCCACCATCCTGCGGCGCGCCACCCCGATCCGGCGCGCGGTGAGGGCGGAATCGGTTAAGGAACCAACTCGGAATGCAATGTCGGTCCTTTCGAGATAGAGGTCCACAATCTCGTCCGAAAGCGACAGGTTGACCACGATTTTGGGGTGTTCAGCCCAAAAAGCAGGCAAGAGCGGCTCGATCCCTAAGGTGCCAAAGGCGACGGAGGCGTTGATGCGGATCGTCCCATGGGCAGTGCGCGCATCCCGTGTGAGCGATCCTTCGATTTCGTTGAGGTCGGCAAGCAACTGGCTACTGCGCTCATAGTAGAATCGCCCCTCGTCGGTCAGAGATAGCTTGCGGGTCGAGCGTTCTACGAGCCGAACACCCAAGCGCTGCTCGATGCGAACGATCATCTTGCTGACGGTCGAAGGCGTCATCAACAAAGACCTGGCAGCCTCTGAGAAGCTGCCAGCGTCGACGACGCGCACAAACACCATCATCTCGCCGGCCCGATTATCCATGTGCTGCGATCTCCCGAAACATTTGTGAACAGGCATCACAATTCACAGAATAGCAGGACCGACAAGCCTTTTCTCTGCGGATCAGCTAAGGCGCCGGCAGAGCAGGGCAGAGGGCGATCACGATGCCTGCGCAGGCGACATGTTCGTGAATTCGCTTCACAAGCGTTTCGATTGGAAAGTGGATTATCGCCCCGGCCGCGATCCCGCATAGTCCGCTCCGAAACATCCACTCGCCGGCGGCTCGATCCGCCACAACTGCGCCCGTTTCCGCGGGCGCGAAGGGTACCGCTATGCCTTTGGCCATCTTTGCATTGACGATCGCAGCCTACGCGATTGGCACGACCGAATTCGTGATCGTCGGGCTTCTGCCGACGGTTGCGAGCGATCTCAACATTACCCTGCCGCTTGCTGGCCTTATCGTCAGCGTCTATGCGCTCGGCGTCACCTTTGGCGCGCCGGTCCTCACCGCGCTGACCGGCAAGATCGAACGGAAGCCGCTGCTGCTTGGCCTGATGGCCCTGTTCATCGTCGGCAATACGATTGCGGCACTGTCGCCGAGCTATGAGCTGCTGCTCGTCGCTCGTGTGCTCGCAGCCTTTGCCCACGGCGTCTTCTTCTCGGTCGGCTCGACCATCGCCGCCGATCTCGTGCCGGAAAACCGCCGTGCCTCGGCCATCGCCATGATGTTCATGGGACTGACCGTCGCCATCGTCACCGGCGTTCCCCTCGGCACCTATATCGGCCAGATCCTCGGCTGGCGTGCGACCTTCTGGGCCGTTGCCGCGCTTGGCGTCATCGCCTTCCTCGCCATCACCGTGCTTCTGCCGAACACCCTGAAGAAAGCGCCGCCGGCGAGCCTGCTCGATCAGGTCCGCGTTCTCGGCTCCGGCCGCCTGCTGATCGTGTTCGCGATGACGGCACTTGGTTACGGTGGCACTTTCGTCGCCTTCACTTTCCTGGCGCCGATCCTGCAGGAAATCACCGGCTTCTCCGAGCAGAGCGTCAGCCTGATCCTCGTGCTCTATGGCATCGCGATCGCCATCGGCAACATCGCCGGCGGCAGGATCGCCAACAACAACCCGGTCAAGGCGCTGATCGGCCTGTTTATCCTGCAGGCGATCGTACTGGTCATCCTGACCTTCACCGCTGTCTCGCCGGTCTTGGCGATTGTTACCCTTGCGGCGCTCGGTTTCCTCCAGTTCGGCAACGTGCCGGGTCTGCAGCTCTATGTTGTGAAGCTCGCCAAGGAACACCGTCCTGGGGCTGTCGATGTCGCCTCGGCGCTCAACATCGCGGCCTTCAATCTCGGCATCGCCATCGGCGCTTGGCTTGGCGGTCTGGTCGTCGAGTCGCCGCTGGGCCTCGGCGCGACCCCCTGGGTCGGCTCGATCCTCGTGGTTGCCGCTCTGCTGCTGACCATCTGGAGCGGCGCGCTTGACCGCCGCGCGGCCCCGGCCCTCAAGGCGGCCTGATCCCGACAGGCCCGGCAAAAAACGCCGGGCCGCTCCCGCCCAGCTTAATCTGGAGAATTCTGATGTCCCCTTCAACCACAGGACATTCTTCCGCACTTGATCTCATCCGCAAACCTGCAGGCGGCCTGACGCTTGGCATCGAGCTTCCCCTCGACAACGACTGGTCGCCGGAACGCGAACAGCAGCGTGTGAAGGAGGGCCGTCCTTTTGGCGTTCCCGATCTCGCGCATTATCCCGATCTCGTTCGCCAGGTTGACCGTTCCGGGTTTGCCGCCGTCTGGATGCGCGACGTGCCGGTCTTCGACCCTCACAATTTCGGCGACGCCGGCTCCGTTTACGATCCCTTCGTTAATCTCGGCTTCCTCGCGGGGATGACCAAGAATGTGGCCTTGGGCACGGCGGCTATCGTCTTACCGCTGCGCCATCCGATGATGGTCGCCAAGGCGGCGGCCTCCGCCGACAAATTGTCAGGCGGCCGCCTGATCCTTGGCGTGGCCTCTGGCGATCGTCCTGTGGAGTATCCGTTGCTCGGCCTCGACCTCGAGAACCGTGGCGAAGCTTTCCGGAGCGCTGTCTCCTATCTGCGCGATGCATGGAAGACCGGCGGCCTTCCGATCGGCGACGGGCAGATCGAACCGAGCCTCGACCTGTTACCTAAACCGCAGCAGGCGCACATCCCGATGGTGATTGCCGGGCAAGGCCGCCAGACGCCGGATTGGATCGCCGCCAATATGCAGGGGCGTTTTGTCTATCCGAACGGGCTTGAGAGGCTTGCCGCACAGGCTCGCGACTGGACCGCCGCCCGCAAGGTTCTGGGCTTGCCACGGGGCGCCTTCATCAGCGCCTTCCATCTCGATCTCGCCGACGATCCGGACGAGCAGCCCACACCGCGCCGTTTCGGGGCACGGACTGGCCGCAAGCCCTTCATCGATCATCTGCACGCGCTTGAGGACGCCGGTGTCGATCATCTGGCCCTCTTGCTGCGCCCATCCCGCCGGCCTCTCGACGAGGTCATCGAAGAACTGGCGCGCGATGTTCTACCTGCCCTCAACCCCCAATCTTCTTCAGCGAAGATCGCTGCGGAATAACCAAGGAGAAAGTCAATGCATCACGTAACCGCAAACGGCGCCGTCATTCCCGCCCTAGGGTTTGGCACCTTCCGCATGCCCGGTCCCGACGTCGTGAAAATCGTTCCGCACGCGCTGAAGGTCGGCTTCCGTCATGTCGACACCGCTCAGATCTATGGCAACGAGGCCGAAGTCGGTGAGGCGATCGGCAAGTCCGGTGTGGCGCGCGGCGATGTCTTCCTGACCACCAAGGTCTGGGTGGCAAACTACAAGCACGACGCCTTCATCAAGTCCGTCGACGAGAGCCTGAAGAAGCTGAAGACCGACTACGTCGACCTCCTGCTGCTCCACTGGCCGAACGATGCCGTGTCGCTTGCCGAACAGATCGGCGCCCTCAACGAGGTAAAGGAAGCCGGCAAGGTCCGCCATATCGGCGTCTCCAACTTCAACACCGACCTGATGGCCGAAGCGGTCGAGCTTTCCAAGGCTCCGCTCGTCACCAATCAGATCGAGTACCATCCCTACCTCAACCAGGACGTGGTGATCGCCGCGGCCAAGAAGGCCGGCATGTCGGTGACCGGCTACTACGGCATGGCCGACGGCAAGGTCTTCTCCGACTCTGTCCTGAAGGATATCGCCGCCAGGCATCGCAAATCGGTGGCGCAGATCGTCCTGCGCTGGCTCGTCCAGCAGGAGGGCATCATCGCCCTGTCGAAGACGGTGGGTGAAGCTCGCGCCGCGGAGAATTTCGCCATCTTCGACTTCGCGCTGACGGAGGGAGAAATGGCTGCCATCCACGGTTTGGCGGAGGCCGATGGCCGCGTCGTCTCGCCGGAGGGTCTCGCACCGGTCTGGGACAAGACTGCCTGAGGTTCGAGCGGAGGGGCGTACGCCCCTCCTATCCCCACAACAAACATCCCGGTCTGCGGACCACGTGAAAACTGGAGAGTGAGATGAGCCGTTTCCCTTTTGCCGGACGCACCTTTGAGGTCAATTACGGCGATCTGGTCGCGACCAATGCCTATGCCGCCGACAGAAACAGCCTGACCTACGAAATCACGGGCGGCCCGCTGAAGGGCGCTAACGCCGAGGTCGCCTTCGAATGGAAGGAGCTCGATGGAGGCAACTTCGTCATCTCCTGGCAGGAGGCCGATGGCTCGACCGTCGTCCATGTCGACAATTTCGAGAAGGGTTCCTCGCTGAGCTTCTTCACGACACCGAAATCGGACTTCCACCGGCTTTCAGGAACCTTGCGCACCCTCAGCGCTCACGCGTGAGTTGAGCGTCAACAAGCCAAGGAGTACAGAATGTTCGAACGAAAGAAGATACTTATGGTTATGGCAGCAACGTTGTTGCTCGCCACTGGTCCCGCGAAGGCGCAGGACGCGCCGAAACAGAATCCTGTTGTTGTGGGGCAAGTGAATCTCACCTTTTACGTTGCAAGTGCCGCGGTCGTGAGGGAGGTTCTCGAGCGGTTGGGCCACAGCCTGACGGTCGTTGAGGGAAATCACCGCGACATCTACGCAAAACTCGGCAATCAAGAGGTGGATATGCTGGTGGCGTCGTGGCTTCCCCATGCGCATGGGCCGCTTCAGGCGCCGATTGCCGATCAACTCGTCGAGGCGGCGACACTCTACGAAGACGCACGTCTTTACTGGGCTGTGCCGGCGCATGTGCCCGTTTCGGCGGTGAGGACGATCGATGACTTGAAGAAGGCGGATGTGCAGGCCCGCATGGAGAAGGACATCGTGGGCGTTGGACCCGGATCTGGCCTGATGGCGGGATCGACCGACATCATGGAAGAATATGGCCTTGCGACAGCCGGATACAGCCTCCGGGTCGCGCCTGCGCCGGAATGGGCCAAGAATCTCGCCGATGCGTCCGCCAGCGGCAAATGGATGGTAATGCCGCTGTGGCAACCGCAATACCTCAATGCCGTCTACCCGGTTCGCGTTCTGGAGGAGTCTCGTGGCATCTTCGGTACGGACCGCGCCGTCGTCGTCGTTCGCAAAGAAACCTGGAACGGTTGGCCCGAGCGTACGCGCAAGGTCCTGTCACGTGTCCACCTGGGTATCTCGGTAGTGACAGAACTTGAGCGTCAGATTGTGGTCGATGGCAAGGAACCGCGGCAGGCCGCCCGGGAGTGGATGGAGGCCAACGCGCAGACCGTCAGCGCTTGGTTTGACGACTAGGGTGTGTCATCGCTTGATCCAATCGAGTGTAGCGGCGAGGCAGAGAATGCCCATGAACGATGAGGCGGTTTTTTCAGCTCCGTTGCGTTAACTTGGAACGGGCACAACAAACCCGGTCGAACTGGTCGCTAAGGCGACAAGACCAAAGAGCTGGTTCACAAGACGGATCTCGCCTGTCGTGCCGGGCTGCGTCAGCAGGCAATGGCCGCGGCGGATCATGCGCATGATCTCAAAGCCCTTCAGGGTCGCAGAGGCCGTTCTCATCGTTCGGAAGCCGCGCGTCGGCCGGATCACGCGCTTGAGCGCACCGTGGTCTGCCTCAATGGTGTTCTTCAGATATTTCGAGGTGCGGTGTTTGACATCCTTCGACAACAAACCTTCGTTCTGCAGGCGCAGGATCGCCCTGGGATACGACGCCAGCTTGTCGGTCGTGATGGATGAGGGAGGATAGTCGCTCATGGTCTTTACGGCTTTACGCAAGAAGCGATAGGCTGCTCCGGTGTCGCGCCTGTCTGACAGCATGAAGGCGATGAGCTGACCGTGCTTGTCGATGGCCCGGAACAGGTATTTCCATCTGCCACCTACCCGAACATACGTTTCATCCACGCGCCACGACCCAGAACGGGGACCCTGATAGCGGCGGATCCGCTTCTCGATCTCAGGCGCATAGCGCTGAACCCAGCGGAAGATCGTGCTCGGGTCGACCGCAACACCGCGCTCGGACATCATTTCAGCCAGATTCCGGTAGCTGATGCCGTATTTGCAGTACCACCGCACGCACAGCAGGATGTCCTCAGCCGGAAAGCGGCGGCGCTTGAACAGGGACAACAGCACGGCTCCTCGGATGGCCGCTCCGGATTAAACTGCCGAGGTTAACGCAACAGTGCCCCATATAGAGCGTGTACGAGTAGACGTTGCCGCGAACACCAAGTGAGCCCGAGGCGCGGTGCCCGGTTCTTAAATGTCCGATTCGAAATGCGGCCCCGTGTGCGCAAGGTTTGCTTGAGCGAGGGCACTTCCCGTCTCTCGAAGCGCGCTTATGGAAACGTCGATTCGTTTCAGCGCAGGACTAGAGAGTCATGCAACCGATCAACATACTCGCGAAACTCGCGCATGAACGTTACGGCCAGTGCAGAGGTCGAATGCTGACGTGATCGCAGTGAAACGAAGCCGGAATCAATAAATGGTGTGAATGGTCTCGCCACCACTCCCTTGTCCAGAAATTCGGCTGCCGAGTAGGGATCGACCAAGCTGATCCCGCCACCTTCTGCCACCAGCAGGCAAGCGATGTGGGACAAGGGGGTCTCAAGCGAGATCGTGCGTGGAATATCGGCGAGAGCCATATCGATCCGAGATCGAAAGAAAGTCCCTGGTCCGATCCCCACGAAACGCTCGCCTCTGAGATCCGCAGGCTTGATGGATCTGCGCCGGGCCAACGGGTGGTCCTTTCGCATGACGGCAACGGCCGCGACCGGAATCGTCTCGATCTCGAGTCCGGCCCGATCGAGTGGACTATCCGCATAGCCAAAGTCGGCCTGCCCGCTTGCGACTGCGTCGAGAACAAGATGCGAGGGAGCCCCGCTGATCGTAATATGGACATCCGGCCGCTGAACCGAAAACCGGGCGACAAAACGGGTGAGAATGCTTCCGGCCAAGGCCGGCATCGCCGCAATCCGGAGCGATCCAGCAGTCTGCGCTCGAAGCGCCTGAGCAAACGCCCCGATCCGTGCCAATCCGACAAAGGACCGCTCAACCTCCTCAAGCAGAGCAGTCGCCTCGGCCGTCGGCACAACGTGGTTGCCGCGCCTCTCGAACAGGGTCAGGCCGGTCGATTCCTCCAGGCTTCGGATTAGCCGGCTGACGGCCGGTTGGGTGACGAAGAGCGCCTCGGAAGCGCTCGTGATGCTGCCGGTGAGCATAACCGCACGGAACGCTTCAATCTGACGTGAACTGATTTCCATAAGGCTCCGCCGCAGCATAACTTGAGAACATGCCAGCCTAATTAAATCTGATTTGACCTTATGCAAAGGCCTGCCCGATGTTGTGGCGTCGCTTCGGCAGGCTGGCAGACATAGAGCTGGCCATGACCGGGCCAAAAGATCAAACGAGGGAATGAGGACATGAGCACGTTGAAAGTTCTGGGCGCCGTTCTCGGCTTGACCGTCGCAGCGAGTGGAGCGGCGGCCCAGGAAAAGACAGTCAAGATCGCAACGGAAGGCGCTTACGCGCCCTGGAACTTCACGGGCGCAGGTGGCAAGCTCGAAGGCTTCGAGGTCGACCTGGCCAACGACCTGTGTGCCCGCATGAAGGTGCAGTGCGAGATCGTGGCCCAGGACTGGGACGGCATCATCCCGGCGCTCCAGGCCAAGAAGTACGACGCCATCATGGCCGGCATGAGCATCACGCCGAAGCGCGAGGAGGTGATGAGCTTCTCCCGAGCCTATGCCCTTCCAATCAATACCTTTGCCGTCGGTGCCACCGGAGATCTTGCCAAGCTGCCGGGCGACGGCAAGAGGATCAACCTGACAGCCGATGAGGCCGCCGGCAAGGCCGCAATCGCCGCGATGGCACCGGCCCTGAAAGGCAAAACTGTTGGAGTTCAGGGATCCACAACCGCCTCGGCCTTCGCGGACCAGTACCTCAAGGGGCTGGTCGAGATCCGCGAATACAAAACGACCGAGCAGCACGACCTCGACCTCGTTGCTGGCCGCATCGATGCAGTCCTGGCGAACATGACGGTTCTGACCGCGACAATCGCCAAGCCAGAGATGAAAGATATGAAGCTCGCTGGCCCCACTCTCCTCGGTGGCCCCTTTGGGCCTGGCATCGGCGTCGGCATCCGCAAGGAGGACACGGACCTGAAGAAGAAGTTTGATGAGGCCATTGCAGCCGCTTCAGCGGACGGCACGATTAAGGCGCTCAGCATGAAGTGGTTCAAGGTCGACATCGCGCCTTGAGCCCAAGATCCATCGTAACGGCGGGGCGGCCCAGGCGCGCCTCGCCTTTGGCGAACACGACCGCATGACCCATCATCGATCAGACCAAGAGCCCGATGTCGCCATCGTCGGCGGAGGCCTCATGGGAGCCTGCGTGGCATGGGGGCTTGCGCGGCAAGGACTGCGGGTCTGCGTCCTGGACGAGGGCGATATCGCCCTGCGGGCCTCGCGGGCGAACTTCGCCCTCATCTGGGTGCAGGGCAAGGGAATTGGCTTTCCGGCCTATGCGGCCTGGAGCAAGGCCGCGGCGGAGGCTTGGCCCCGGCTGGCCGCGGTGCTCCGATCTGAGACGGGCATCAATGTCGGCCTCGATCAGCCGGGCGGGTTCACCCTCTGCCTGTCAGACCGAGAATTGCAGGTGAATGTCGACGCGATGGTGCGCCTGCACAACCAGCCCGACACCGTGACCTATCCCTATGAAGTTCTGGATCATAACCAGACGAAGACCCGGCTTCCGGCCATCGGGCCCGATGTGAGCGGGGCGATCTATTGTCCCCTCGATGGGCACGTGAACTCCCTGCGCCTGTTCCGTGCCCTGCATGCCGCGATGAACGCACGCAGCGTCGACTACCGGGCCGATCATGCTGTCACCGCAATCGAACCGCGGGCCGGTGGCTTTGCGCTGACCGGAGCCTGGGGCGAGATGAGAGCTGCAAAAGTCGTTCTCGCCGCAGGACTCGGCAATGCGCGGCTGGCGCCGATGGTGGGGCTCGAGGCTCCGATGAGGCCGAGCCGCGGACAGATCATCGTCACCGAGAAGGCAGCTCCTTTCCTGCGCTATCCCGTCGTCACGGTTCGTCAGACCGATGAGGGCGGCGTCATGATTGGCGACAGCGAGGAGGCGGATGGCTCAAGCCTCAGGATCGATCACTCCATCTCTTCCGTTATGGCCGATCGGGCCATCCGGATGTTCCCTCTGCTCGGTGACCTGAATGTCGTCAGAACGTGGTCGGCCTTCCGCGTCATGACGCCGGACGGCTCGCCGGTTTACGAGCAGTCGGAAACCTGCCCCGGCGCCTTCGTCGCCATGGCGCATTCGGGCGTCACTTTGGCTCCTCAGCATGCCTTCTCGCTGACGGACTACATTGCCGCCGGGTCGATCCCGAAGGAAGCCGCTGTCTTCTCGACCAGGAGGTTCCGTGTTCCGGCGTCTGTCTGATCGCGCTTCGAGCGAAGTCACCTTCACCTTCGACGGGCTGCCAGTTACGGCGTCTGCAGGCGACAGCGTCGCCGCGGCGCTGCTGGCGGCAGGCGTCCGCGCCTGCCGCACGACACCCGTCTCGCGGACACCGCGGGGACCCTATTGCATGATGGGCGTGTGCTTCGAGTGCCTGGTCAGGATTGACGGCATGGACAACCGCCAGGGATGTCTCGTGACGGTGCGGGAGGGCATGAGGGTGGAGAGCCAGCGCGGTTCGCCGACTCTGGCAACGGAGCCTGCCCAATGACAGAGCGTATGCTCGGTAGAGAACGCGGGATCGCGGATCTCGCGGATGAATACGATGTGATCGTCGTCGGGGCGGGGCCGGCAGGTTTGTCGGCGGCAACGACGCTTGCGGGGACCAAGGCCCGGACGCTCCTCGTCGACGAGAACCAGACGCCCGGCGGCCAGATCTATCGCGCCGTCACCCTGGCGCAGCCGGTAGACCGGCAGAGACTGGGTGAGGACTACTGGCGCGGGCGGAGCATCGCCGAGGATTTCCTCCGTTCGGAGGCTGAGTATGCGCCGGCCACGACGGCCTGGAGCATCCAGCCCTTGCAGAGCGAGGGTGGACGAACCATCGGCCACGAGGTCGGGCTCTCATCGAATGGCGTGGCACGTCTCATCCAAGCCAGGCAGGTGGTTCTCGCCACGGGAGCATTGGAGCGCCCCTTCCCGATTCCGGGGTGGACCCTTCCTGGCCTCATGACCGCGGGAGCCGCCCAGATTGCCCTGAAGACATCGGGCCTCGTCCCGAGCGGAAAGGTCGTGATCGCGGGAACGGGTCCGCTTCTCTATCTCCTTGCGGCGCAGTTGATCGACGCGGGGGCAACGGTGTCGGCCGTTCTCGACACCACGCCGAGGGAGAACTGGCTTCGAGCCATTCGCTATGCCCCGGGCTTTCTGGTCTCGCCCTATCTGGCCAAGGGACTGAAGCTGCTGCGAACGGTGCAGCGCCGCACCCGGGTCATCCGATGGGTTTCCGCATTGGCGGCGGAAGGCGAGGGGGGGGTGAAGGAAGTCGTCTGGAGGGCTGGAGGCCGCGAGCACCGCATGCCTGCGGATCTCCTTCTGCTCCACCAGGGCGTTGTCCCCAACGTCAATTTCTCGAATGCCGCCGGCTGCGCTCACGAATGGGATGAGGCTCAGCTCACGTTCCGACCGCAGGTCGACGAGTGGTCTGCAAGCTCGATTGTCGGACTTGCCCTTGCGGGCGATGGGACCGGCATCGGGGGGGCTGAGGCGGCGGCGATCCAGGGCCGCATCGCAGGGCTGGGCTGCGCCTCCCGTCTTGGTCTCGTCGCACCGGCCGAGCGTGATCGACTGGCTGTTCCGCTCCGGAGGTCCCTCGCACGGGCCATGCGGGGCAGGCGGTTTCTCGATGAGCTGTACCGGCCCGGCAAGGAGTTTCGGGTGCCACAAGACCCGGACACCATCGTGTGCCGCTGCGAAGAGATCTCAGCCGGACAGATCCGGACGTCCGTGAGCGCAGGCGCAGGCGGTCCGAACCAGATGAAGGTGTTTCTCCGGTGCGGCATGGGGCCGTGCCAGGGCAGGCTCTGCGGGCTGACCGTGACCGAACTGATCGCAGACGAGCGCAGCAGGCATCCGTCGGAGATCGGATATTACCGGCTGCGGTTCCCAATCAAGCCATTGAGGCTGCGCGAACTCGCCACCCTGCCACAAACAGAAACAGCGAAAGTCGCCGTTCTGGCCGACCTCGCTGATACCCACCATTCCGCGGACTTGAACGAAAGGAAGCCTCAGTGACGGAACGCCATATTCAAACGCCGATCATGCATCGTGTTGTCGTGCACAACGACCTGGTCTTCGTCGGCGGAACGGTCGCGGACGATCTGTCGGTCGGACTGGAGGGGCAGACCGAACAAATCCTCACCAAGTTCGACCAGTATCTGAGCGCCGCTGGCACGGACAAATCGCGCCTGCTTTCCGCGACGATCTTCCTGACGGATCTCAACCGCAAGCCGGAGATGGATGCCGCCTGGAAGCGGTGGTTGGCTCCCAAGGACTTTCCGGCCCGCGCCACTGTTGGCGTTGCGGATCTTGGCGAAGATACCCTTGTCGAGATCATGATCACGGCAGCCCGCTAAGCCAGGACCAGCACCTCTACCGAAATGACGTTCTCAAGGGGCGACAGGCTCCAACCTTCGGGCCGCTGATCGTCAGCGGCCCTTTGTTTTGATCGAATCTCGCGCCGTCCTAGAACCCGAACGCCTCGCAGCGTACATCCTACACGGCAGCTTATCGCTTCTCGATCTCGGGCGCATAGCGCTGCACCCAGCGAAAAATCGTGGAGGCGTCGACCTTGATGCCGCGCTCCTGCATCATCTCGGCGAGGTCACGATAGCTGATGCCGTATTTGCAGTACCAGCGCACGCACAGCAGAACGATCTCAACCGGAAAGCGGCGGCGCTTGAACAGGGACAACAGGACGGCTCCTCGATTAGCCATCATCCCCTAAACGGTCAAGGTTAATGCAACAGTGCCGGTTTTTGCAAGGTTTAACGGCCATTGATGGGTTTGATCTCAAAAATTTGGTCTTAGCGATCATATTGATCCCTTACCAATTAAGCTCTTCTGAAATCTTTCGAGAGGCACCCTTCAATATCGAAACGAACCGCTCCAAGTCACTATCTTGGGTTCGAAAAGCTGGGGCAGCAATGTTCAGGGCAGCTATGACTGAGCCATCAAATGCGAGGACTGGAACCGCCACGGAGACCAGCTGGTCGCTTACTTCGCCTCTGCTGATGCAATATCCTGCTTTTCGGATCTCGCGCAGATGTGCCATGAGTTTGATGCGATCCGTAATGGTCCGCTGAGTAAAACGATCAAGACGCGCAGGCAGCAATTGTAGCTGCTGCGGGAGGAACGCCAGTAAGACTTTACTTGAACCCGCATAGAGGGGCCGTCTTCGCCCAATTAGCGCGTGCACACGAAGGTCACGACTCGGCTCGAACTTAGCAATACAGAGTGACTCCGCATTATCAATGATGCGGAGTTGAACTGTTTCGTTCACTTTCTGGCCTACGCTTTCGAGAATTGGGCTGGCAATTTTCACTAGATCAACCTGGGTTGATGCCGCCGTTCCTAGAACGATAATTGCATTCCCAAGCCGGTAACCTCCTTCGGACGTCTTTCGGACTAAACCTCTGTGTTCCAGTGTGCGTAACATACGCAAAATTCTTGGCTTTGTTTGGTTGAGTTTTCGCGCAATATCCGTCAGGCGGGTGTCGGGGCTCTTCGCGACTGCCATCAGTACGGAAATAGAGACGTCAACTGCCTGAATAATATCAGTATTTTCTTCCATAATGAGCTCCTCCAGAAAAGTCTCGGCTCCGCATTCCGGATGGAATAATAGCATGCCTAGCGTGGTTTCACCTACCGTAACACGCGTCTTCTCTATTTGACACGGTTATGACGAGTTCCTATCCCTGACGTTAAGAGATGGGATCAAGCCCATCCGTCAGGCTGGTACCAAGACCAGTATCGAACCTAAGAAAGAACGGAGAGGGATATGGCTAAAAGCCGTTTGAAGGGGGCCGTGGTTGCCCTGCTTGCAACAGTGGCAGCGCCTGCGATTGCATATGCGCAGAACGCCTCGCTAACGATCGGGATGTCAACGACACCAACGACGCTTGATCCCCATGAAGACAGTTCGGCTCCGAACAATGCGACCTCGCGGCACATTTGGGACAGCCTTATCAATCTGACCGGGACGTCGACTAACGAACCGGAACTGGCGACGAGCTGGAAGCTGATCGATCCCACCCATTGGGAGTTCAAACTTCGCGACGGCGTCACCTTCCACGATGGCAGCAAATTCGACGCTGAGGACGTGATCGCCTCTCTGCTCCGTGCCCGAGACAAGAAGAGCCAGGGCTTTGCCGCTTATACGCGAAGCATTGCCAAAGTCACCGCCTCTGACCCGCTGACGGTCGTGGTGGAAACAACGGTGCCGGATCCACTGCTGTTGAACTCGATCAGCCGCATCCGCATCATCAGCGCTGACTGCGCGCAAGCTCCCGTGCAAGATTTCGAAAGCGGTAAGTGCGCCGTAGGGACAGGGGCCTATACTTTCGCTTCCTATGGTCCCGGGGATCGTCTTGTGCTCAAGCGCAACCCGAAATACTTCGCTGGCGCGTCGCACTGGTCGGACGTGACTTTGCGCTTTCTCCCGGATGATGGTGCCCGTCTAGCTTCGCTGCTTTCCGGCGAAATTGACATCATTGAAGCCCTTCCGGCGGATGGAATGAAGCGCGTCGAAGGCAGCAAGGAACTCCAGGTCATCGCCGGCCAGTCCTCTCGCTTCGTTTATCTCGGCATGGATGTGAGCCGCGATGTATCGCCATTCGTGAAGGCTAGCGATGGTTCGGCGCTGGCTAAAAACCCACTCAAGGACGAGCGTGTGCGCCGCGCCATCCTCATGGGCATCAACCGTCCGGCGATCGTCGACCGTGTGATGCAGAAGAACGGCACCGTCGCCGATCAGTTCGTGGCGGAAGGCTACATGGGCCATTCCAAGACGGTGAAGCCGATCGGTTATGATCCCAATGCGGCCAAGGCACTGCTGGCCGAGGCTGGCTATCCTAATGGGTTCCAGCTCACTCTCCATGGTCCGTCAGGACGCTATGTGAAGGATAGCGAAGTTCTGCAGGCCGTCGGACAAATGCTGTCGCGGATCGGCATTAAGGCCCAGGTGGAAGTCCGTCCATGGTCGATGTATTCCGATGCGTACGCAGCGGGTGAATTCAGCGCTTTCCTCGGCTCGTGGGGCGTGAACACCGGCGAGACGACCAATCCGGCCGTCGCGCTGGTCGCCACGCGAAACAAGGACAAGGGTACGGGCCGTTACAACGGCGGCGGGATCTCGGACTCTGAGATCGATGCAGTGCTCGCACGGGCTACTTCCACTCTTGAGCAGTCGGCGCGCCTGCCACTGCTGGAAGAACTGTCCAACCTGACGTTCAATCGTCTCTGGGTCTTGCCCATGCATTACGAGAACGTTGTGCTCGGCGCAAAAAAGAGCGTTGTCTATACGCCGCGCGGCGACAAGTACACGCTGGCTTACGATGTAAAGCTAGCACAGTAGGCGCAGTCAGGCGGGCAGCCTCTCGAGCTGCCCGCCCACCGTTCCCAGGAGAATACGATGCAAGAACTTGGCACGAGCGGCGCGGCCGCCCGCGCGCGGGCGATCTATGACTATGGACATACAGCGATCTTTGCCTCGTCCGTCGACCCGAGGCTGCATATGCTGCTTTATGTTCCGCCGACTGCTGCGGAAGGGCGCAAGCTCGACCTTCTTGTCGCTGTTCATGGAACGAGCCGTACCTCGGCCATCGAATTCCGCGATGGTTTCGCCGAGTTCGGCCTGTACAACGATTGCGCGATCCTGTGCCCGATTTTTCCCATGAACGTTTTGGGCGACGGCGCCCGATCCGGCTATAAATACGTGGAAGAGGGCGATATCCGTTACGACCGTATTGTGCTTGCAATGGTCGAGGAGATGGCTCTGAAATATGATCAGGATTGGTCGCAATTTGCGATGTTTGGCTTCTCCGGCGGCGGACATTTCACCCATCGCTTCGCCATTCTGCATCCTGAAAAGCTCTGGGCAGCGTCGGTCGGCGCGCCGGGCTCGGTGACTCTGCTCGACCCCAGCCGCGACTGGTGGGTTGGCATACGGAATTTGGGGGAGCGCTTCGGCAAACCGTTTAACCGCGAGTCGCTGGCAAAAGTGCCGGTTCACATGGTGGTTGGTGATGCCGATCTCGAAACCTGGGAAATCACTCATAAGCCCTGCAGCAAATACTACATCGAAGGCGCCAATGACGCCGGTGAGACGCGGCCTGAGCGCTTAGAGGCACTCGCGCAGTCCTTTCGCAATGCAGGAGTCACGGTCACGCTTGATAAGGTTCCAGGCGCCGCACACGACCGCATGAAGGTGCTGCCCTACGTTAAGAACTTCCTCGCCAGGACTCTGGCCGCGAGGCGTGCAAAATGAAGAATGCGACAATCGTGGCGCCGCAGCCTGAGGCCGTGGAGGCGGGGGCTGCCGTTTTGAAGCGGGGTGGCAATGCGGTCGATGCCGCACTTGCATGCGCCTTCGTGCAGGGCGTCGTCGATCCTCAGATGGCCGGAATCGGCGGCTTCGGGTCCATGCATGTCTACATGCCGGAGAAGGGCGTCCATGACATCCTCGAGTTTTACGCCCGTGCTCCTCTCGCCGCGACGCCGGACATGTGGGTCGACAAAGTGCAGGGTCAAAGCCGGGATGGCTTCGGCTATATCCTGGACGGCAATATCTCCGACATCGGATATCTCGCGGTCTGCACTCCCGGATCTCTGAAAGGCTATGAGACAGCGCTGCGTGACTACGGCACGTTCGATTGGGCTGACATAATTGCGCCTGCTGTCGATTTCGCCCGCAACGGATTCATGATCCGCAATCACATGCACTGGTACTGGGCCAAGGACCAGTCCGGGGACGGCTTCGCGAACACCCAGGACAAGCTGCGTTACTCCGCAACGGGCAGGCGCGTCTATTTCCATGAGGACGGCAAGCTGCGTGGCGTCGGCGAGATCCTTCGCAACACGGATATGGCTGATACTCTGGAACGCATCGCCAGAAGTGGCGGTTCCGACATCTTCTACCATGGCGAGATCGCCGAACAGATCGCAGAGGACTTCGCGGCCAATGACGGGCTGATCACTCGCGAGGATCTTGCGCAATACGAACTTTCCAAGATAGCCCCGATCTGGGGTGATTACCGGGGGCACCGCATTGCGACCTCTCCGCCGCCTGGTTCGGGTTTCCCGATGCTCGAACTGCTGCACATCATGGAAAACTTCGATGTTGGTGCGATGGAGCATGGAGGCACCGAGCACGTCCGTACCTTGTTCGAGGCCATGAAGCGCATGACCATCGACAAGGATACTCATATGGGCGACCCTTCCTATGTCGAGGTTCCTTTCCAGCGCCTGCTGTCGAAGGAGCACGCTGCCGCGCACGCTGCTGCGATCAAGGCGGGGGAGAGGGCGAATGTGCGCAGGCTGGACCGCTCTCAGCGCGACACTACTCATATTTCCGTCATTGACAAGTACGGCAATGCTGTTGCGATGACACATACGCTCGGCAGCCCGTCAGGCGCAATTACGGAGGGCCTTGGCTTCATGTACAATGGTACGATGAGCCGGTTTAATCCATTTCCCGGTCATGCCGGATCCATCGCACCGGGAAAGCGAAGGCCCAGTTCAGCAGCGCCGACAATCGTCTTCAAAGGAGACGAGCCGATCGTGGTCGTTGGCGCGCCAGGGGGCAGCTATATAGCTCCCACAGTGGCGCAGTGCATCATGAACATAATCGACTTCGACATGTCCGTGTTGGAGGCCGTCGTGGCTCCACGTATCGTTGGCGTCTCGAACAAGGTCGATATCTGTAATCGCATTCTCCGCTCAGTTGAAAATGACCTCCGTAGTGAAGGTTACGACATAGCCCGCTCACCTCAGACCTATGCGTTTGCCGCACTTCATGCCATTAAAATTGAGAATGGTTTATCGAAGGGGGCAGCTGATCCGCAGCGTGATGGGCTTGCGCTATCAGTTCGCTGAACGAGGAATGCGCCAATGGTAACCTCTCTGATACGGCGATTGATGCAAGCTGTCTTCGTCATCGTTGCTATGACGGTGATCGTCTTCGTGGGTGTCAACGTCATCGGCAATCCGGTAGATATTCTTATCAATCCTGATGCCAACCAGGCGGAGAGGGCGCGTGTAATCGCGCATTATGGATTGGATCAGCCGTTATGGAAGCAGTATCTTCTTTTCTTGCAAGGTTTAATCAGAGGTGATTTCGGCGATAGCTTTGTCTATGGCCGACCCGCACTCGGGTTAATTCTTGAGCGGCTGCCCGCGACTTTGGAGCTGGCAATTACAGCACTGTTCATTGCTGTGGTGGTTGGCCTACCGCTAGGTCTTTACGCGGGACTCTACCCCGGCTGGCTTTCCTCACGCATCATCATGACCGGCTCCATCCTTGGGTTTTCATTGCCCACTTTCTGGGTTGGGCTGATGCTGATTATGGTATTTGCCGTAGAACTTGGCTGGCTGCCGACGAATGGGCGTGGAACCACGATTGAATTCCTTGGCGGACACTGGTCGTTCCTGACGCAGGACGGTTTGAAACACCTTCTCCTACCTGCATTCAATCTAGCCTTGTTCAAGACTTCCTTGATCCTGAGGCTGACCCGTGCAGGGGTTCAGGAAGTTCTGCCCCAGGACTTCGTCAAATTCGCGCGCGCCAAGGGATTGCGCGAAAGCCGGGTGATCTTCGTACATGTTCTCAAAAATCTCATGATCCCCGTCGTGACCATCATTGGTTTGGAGTTCGGGTCGCTCATTGCCTTCTCAGTCGTCACAGAAAGCATCTTCGCCTGGCCGGGAATGGGAAAGCTCATTATTGACTCAATCAATTTGCTCGATCGTCCTGTGATCGTTGCTTATCTCATGATGATGGTCCTGCTGTTCGTTGTCCTAAATTTCGTGATCGACGTCTGTTACACGCTGCTGGACCCGCGTGTCCGCCTCGACTCAAAGGCCTGACCTATGACTGCAGCCCCTGTCGTAAACTCACCGACTACTCCACCCGAGCAGGGACATCTCCGTCGACAGATCCAACATTTCATGCGATCGCCAGGAGCTGTTATTGGGCTCGTCGTTCTCGCCACAATGATCGTGTTGGCAATTTTTGCCCCACTGATCTCACCGCAAGACCCGTATGACTTGACTCAACTGGACATTCTCGACGGGCGTCTACCGCCCGGATTAGAGTCAGCCTCGGGCCTTGTGTATCACCTCGGCACCGACAGTCAGGGGCGAGATATTCTCTCTGGCATTCTTTATGGGCTGAGGACGTCGCTGATGGTAGGCGTCCTTTCCGCTTTCGCTGCAGCGATCATAGGGACCACTGCAGGGCTGTTCGCCGCCTACATGGGACGGCGAACGGAGAGCGCAGTCATGAGATTGGTCGATCTGCAATTGTCCTTTCCAACCATCCTCATGGCATTGATGATGCTGGCTGTCTTGGGCAAAGGCGTCATCAACGTTATTATTGCTCTCATAATCGCCGAATGGGCCACGTATGCTCGGA
This sequence comes from Microvirga medicaginis, assembly GCF_052658925.1. Taxonomy (NCBI): domain Bacteria; kingdom Pseudomonadati; phylum Pseudomonadota; class Alphaproteobacteria; order Hyphomicrobiales; family Methylobacteriaceae; genus Microvirga; species Microvirga medicaginis. Next base: position 36,577 of record NZ_JBQWEL010000012.1, read on the forward strand.
CGGTACGCGGCACGGCTCTTGTGGAACGCGAGAAGGAATATATCGAGGCTGCACGGTCCCTTCGCCTCCCAAGCTGGCGTATCCTTTTCCGGCACTTGTTGCCGAACTGTCTCGCGCCAGTCATCGTGATTGCGACTATGCAGGTCGCCCGCGCCATCGGGCTTGAAGCCACGCTGTCTTTCCTTGGACTTGGTGCATCCGTGACCGAACCGTCCTTGGGAATGCTGATCTCGAACGGATATCAGTATCTCCTGACTGGTCTCTACTGGATCAGCTTCTTCCCGGGTATCGCACTCTTGATCACCATTGTCTCTATCAATCTCGTCGGCGACCGGCTGCGCGACGTGCTGAACCCGAGAAACCAGTAATGGCTCCCCTTCTTGAAGTTCGCAATTTGGTCACTGAGTTCGGCAGCAAGCCTGGTCTGCGCGCTGTGAACGATGTGTCGTTTACTCTCAACCGGGGAAGGGTCCTTGGCCTTGTCGGGGAGTCGGGATCCGGCAAGTCTGTCACCGGCTTTTCGATTATGGGCCTATTGGACAGCCCTGGAAGAGTAACCAATGGGCAAGTTCTCTTCGATGGCGTCGACATCACTCGTCTTACCGGCGAAGAGATGCGTCGTATGCGCGGCAAGCGGATCGCGATGGTCTTCCAGGATCCAATGATGACACTGAATCCTGTCTTGACTGTCGGGGCTCAAATGATCGAGGCCGTACGCGCCCATGAAAACGTCAGCCGTGACGTTGCGCGTCAGCGTTCCCGTGATGCTTTGGGCCTCGTTGGTATTCCCAGTCCCGAAGAGCGGCTCTCAGCCTATCCGCATCAGTTCTCTGGCGGCATGCGGCAGCGTGTGGCGATTGCTATTGCTGTGCTCCATCGTCCGGATCTGATCATCGCGGATGAACCGACGACCGCGTTGGATGTCACGATTCAGAGCCAGATTATCTCAGAATTCCAGAAGCTCACGGAAGAGTCGAACACGGCGGTCATCTGGATCACTCACGATCTCGCCATCGTCTCACGTCTGGCTGACGATATCGCCGTCATGTATGCGGGGCGCCTGGTTGAAACCGGGAGCGTCGCCGAGGTCCTGGGAGATCCGCGACATCCTTACACACGCGGCTTGATTGCTTCAGTCCCGTCAGAAAACCGGCGCGGGCAGCCTCTGCGCCAGATCCCTGGCACGACACCCTCAATCGCGCGGTTGCCCACCGGTTGCAGCTTCCGCACCCGATGTCACAGGGCCACTGAGCATTGCACCGTTTTGCCAGCGCTCATTCAGGAAGGAGCACGCGCCTTCCGTTGCACACATCCTGTGGCAAAGGTTGAAGCATGATGCCCGACATGTCTCCTCCCCTCGTCGAAGCCGTCGGCGTCTCGCGTCGATTCGGCCCAAAGCCCGACTTGGCGGCAAAGATCGCATTACGCTTGGGCCTCACCAAGCCTGCGCCGATCGTTCATGCCTTGGACAACGTAAGTCTGACCATTCGCAAAGGAGAGGTGGTCGGATTAGTTGGTGAAAGTGGCTGCGGGAAGTCCACGCTGGGACGAGTTATTGCTGGTATTATCCCGCAAAGCGAGGGCAAAATCCTCTGGCAAGGGGCTGTCCGCGAGACCATGAAGCCAGCCGAGCGCCGTGCTGCCGATCTTGCCACGCAGATGATCTTTCAAAACCCTATGGCTGCGCTCAACCCACGTATGACAGTGGAGGAGATCGTATCTGAAGCTCCGCGCACCCACGGCCTCATCCCTAAGGGCAAAAGAGCCGCGTATGTGGATCGCTACCTGCGCTTTGCAGGCTTTGATCCAACGATGAAAGGACGATATCCGCATCAGTTCTCCGGTGGTCAGCGTCAACGGGTCAATATTGCACGGGCTCTGGCGGTTCAACCCGAGTTTCTCGTTTGTGATGAGAGTGTTGCGGCTCTCGATGTTTCGATCCAGGCACAGGTCATCAATCTATTCATGGAGCTGCGGGATAGGCTGGATCTGACTTATCTCTTCGTTAGCCACGACCTTGGCGTGGTCGAGCATATCTCAGATCGCGTGGCAATCATGTACCTGGGGCGCATCGTAGAGGAAGCTCCAGTGGAGGAGGTCTTCCGCCGCCCCAATCATCCCTACACAAAGGCACTTTTGGCGGAAGTACCGAGGATTGAACCTGCCAAGCGCCGTTTCAAGCCCGTAGAGGGGGAACTTTCGAGCCCGCTTAGTCCGCCGAAGGGATGCCATTTCCACCCACGGTGCCCATTCGCCATGGAACGCTGCCGAACAGAGATTCCAAAAAAGAAGGAAATTGCGCCGGGCCACCTCTCGGCGTGCCATTTGAACGATGCGTAACTCGGAATGCTCCCTTTTCTCTTATGCTAAAGGGAGCTCTGGCAACATCCGTATCGCGAAAGTCAGCAGCAGCCCATGTGAGCGAAACCGAGATTGAGTACCTTAAGCAAATCTGTTGAGGCGTGGGTTCACGGCTTCTCCCCGCAACAATTTCCCTACCTACGTTTCGCTCTAGCCCTGCTTCTTGGCGCGCTCGGAGGTTGGATATTCCTTAAGCTGGGACTGCCCTTACCATGGATGCTGGGCTCGATGGTTGCTTGCACCTTAGCTTCCGTGATGCGGGTGCCAGTTGTTGCTCCAGCCTGCGTGCGACCTCCGATGACGATGATCATCGGAGTAATGCTCGGGACCGGATTCACGCCGCAGATCGTCGAAAGTGTGCGGGGTTGGATTCCTACGGTGCTGGGTTTAGCAGCATTCATCCTGGTGAGCGGCGCTGCCTGTATCATCTACTTTCGCCGTGTCGCAGGATTTGATCGCCCCACAGCCTACTTCGCCGGAATGCCGGGCGGCTTGATGGAGATGGTGATCGCTGGCGAGGAAAAAGGGGGCGACGCCCGCACCATCGCGCTCGTTCATTCCGCGCGTATTCTCCTTGTCGTGCTCACGCTGCCATTTCTCGTGCGGCTCATCAGCGGTGTTTCCCTTGGAGCAAGATCCCAGTTCGGTTTGTCGGTTTTTGAAACGCCTTGGCGCGACGAGCTTTGGCTCCTCGCAACTGCGCTGACTGGAGCTTTGCTGGGACATGCACTGCGCCTTCCAGCCCGGCTGCTTCTCGGACCCATGCTGGCCAGCGCAGCGGTACATGCCCTTGGGATGACCCATTTCAAGCCAGCCACCGAGATCGTCAATGTTGCGCAACTCGTTCTAGGAACCACGATCGGCTGCCGTTTTGCCGGCACAGCTCCGCGAGAAATCATCCGTATTCTCACACTGTCGCTGGGATCAACGGTCATCCTTCTTGCGTGCACTGCAGCGTTCGCAGCTGGAGTAAGCCACATGTCATCTCATGGCCAAGTCCCTTTGCTGCTGGCCTACTCGCCGGGTGGGTTAGCCGAGATGAGCCTTATCGCGCTTTCCCTTGGCATCGAGGTTGCCTTTGTTGCGGCCCACCACATCATCCGTGTGTTCATTGTGATGATAGGGGCCACGCCGGTATTTGCTCTCCTGGGACACCCAAAATGAATAGCATTGCGAGGGTTCCGTCGCAAATTTGGTTTGGACGCGAGAAAGCGGCAGCATTTTATGAAGCGATCATGCGGCGAGCAGTTCGAACTGGTCTGCAAGTGACAGCTGCGGATTGCTGGCGTACTGCGCCTGTCCATTGCGGGTATTGTCACGGGAATAACTGACGGGTTGGGCTCATGCGCGGTAGGGTAGGGGATGCAGCCCATCTCCTATGCTCGTCATCAGTTTCCGCCCGAGATCATCCGGCACGCTATCTGGTTATACCTCCGATTCACTCTCAGCTACCGCGACGTGGAAGAACTCCTGGCTGAGCGGGGTCTGGAGATCTCCTATGAGACAATCCGCCGGTGGGTGCTCAAATTCGGACCCGCGTTTGCCCGGAACTTACGCCGACTGCAATCCCGACCCACTGGCACCTGGCACTTGGACGAGATGGTAGTCTCAATTCAGGGCCGGCGCATGTATCTGTGGCGCGCTGTCGATAGTGAGGGCGAGATCCTCGACATCCTTGTGCAACCGAGGCGGGACAAGGCTTCTGCTGTTAAGCTCATGCGCAAACTGCTCAAGAAGCAAGGCTTTGCTCCAACCGTGCTCGTAACCGACAAACTACCATCCTACAGAGCGGCCAAGCGAGAGTTGGGCCTCTCCGCTTGTCATGAGCAGGGTTTGCGCAAGAACAACCGTGCCGAGAACTCGCATCAAGTGGTGCGACGACGCGAGCGGAAGATGCAGGGCTTCAAGTCGGCTGGTTCAGCCCAGCGCTTCCTGACCATGCACTCCGCGGTCCACAACACCTTCAATCTCCAGCGTCATCTGATTTCCCGCCGCACGTTGCGCCTCTTCAGAGCAGAGGCCGCCCACGCATGGGACCAAGTGATGGCTGCCGCCTGAAAGACTGGTAATATGTGGCTTCATTTGGCCTTGCTAAAGTTCCTGTGACAGAGCCCCAGCGCAAGACTCGACACCTTTGGAAAGCCGTATGATGCTTGCAGGCGGCGGCGTGAGACCGTACCTAACCGGGAGGAAGAGATGTCGAGATCACCAGGTGGGCGCCGTCCGAGCGATCCCCTGAAGGCTGCGGAGGCGGCCTTCAAGAAGGCGACCACGAAGCCGGTCGAAGGGCCGCCGAAAGCGGCAGCGATTCCTGGGGTGAAGGAGACGGTCACGCTTCGCATTGATCAGGATGTGCTGGAGTTCTTCCAGCAGGACGGCCCAGGCTGGCAGGACCGGATCAATGCAGCCCTGCGGAAGGCCGCCGGCAAGTGAGGGGCGGCAATCCTTGAGTGGCCTTGAGTGGATGGCGCTTGTGGCACTATCCAAGCAATGTCCGATCCTGATCATGGCTCCGGATCGCTATGCTGCCATCGCAAAGGCCTGAGGGGGTCGATTTGGGGCGCCAAACCACTGTCTTCCCCATAGGCCCTAGTTCCATAACGTTTGTTATCAGCCCTTTGCTATGTAGGCGCAAAGTTAAAATGTCTTAACTTTGCAAAGCGCGGGAGAACCCTTGCTTCGCAGGCCTTGGACATTGCAACTGACAGCCACAAAATGCGGGGACGGGCGAGTTCTAGCCAGAAGCGCGAATGCAGTTATGCAGTAGCGCGTTATGGGAGGAGGTGCGCTGTTGCCCCCGAATCTGCAATTCCGTCTAGCTGCGCTCCAGAAGAAGCCGAATGACGAGCAGATTATTAATCCTGTGACACCTCTGCTGAAATCAACAGCGCTAAGCAAAAACAGAAGTGAGGCAGGTCTGAGTGAGAACAACCAACGTCCACGGCTTGGAGCCTGAACAGGCCTGGACCTACAGGTGAGGCACTCGCAACCAGCTGCCCGGAAAGGCACCAATGTTACCCATGCCGAAGTTGGGAGATTTTCGCTTGCCCACTCAATGGATATCCTATCCAAGCCTTTGTTCCATAAACCCTGACCTCTAGTTCACTCTTTGTTCCTTACGATAGCTTGCTTCCAATTTCCCGTACAAATGCCTTGCTATCTCAAGTTTGTTTGTTAGGTTGCATAACATACTCGGTTGGAGAATGTGTATGCCTGGATTGGCTGTCGGGATCGATATCGGTGGGACGAAGACGCACTTGCGGGCCTACGATCACCAAAACTCGGTTCAGGACTTGATCCTGCCCAGTGCGCGGTGGCGCGTTCGGGACTGGGACGCCGATGCGCGTGCCTTGGTCGCCTTGGCGCAGAAGCTGACAGATGGGGCCACAATCGCGACGATGGCGGTCGGCTCCCATGGCTGTGACAATCAAGCCGAATGCGATGCTTTTGAGGCCGCTTTTGCCAGGCAAGCAGTCTATCCGGTCAAGGTCGTCAACGACTCCGAGCTCCTGCCGGCTGCTTTGTCCAAGACTGTTGGCATCGGTGTCGTTTCGGGCACGGGTTCTATTGCGGTCACGCGCAACAGTGACGGCAGGATGCTCGTCGCAGGTGGCTGGGGTTGGGTGATCGGCGACGAAGGCAGCGCCTCCGGACTTGTGCGTGAAGCCGGGCGAGCCGCAGCCTATCACATCGACACTGGCGGCTCGGAAAGTGAGCCGTTGATCCAGCTTCTCTTGGCAACCCTCGGCATCGACAACTCCGCCCGGATCGGCAGCGCCATTGCGGGATCAGGGAGCGCCGCAATCCTTGGACAACACGCTAAGGCCATCTTCGAGGCAGCAGAGATGGGATCGGTCCTCGCGCAGCGCGTTATTCGGGAGGGAGCAGGCGCTCTCGTCGAGTTAGTTGCTCGCCTGAAGCAGGTAGGGGCCGAGGCGACAACTGCCGTAGCCGGTGGCGGCGTGATCGTGGCGCAGCCGATGCTCGCCAATGCGTTCCTTGAGCAGATGGAGGAACGCTTCAACGGCGAGATTTCGGCCGAGATCTATGCTGGCCCCCCTGTGGAAGGCGCCTGCTACATCGCCAAGACCATGAGAGGCCGCCTCCAGGCAGGGCAGGGGACGGCCCCCATGAGCCAGATTGCCTGAGCCGCGGCCGCCCAGCACAGGCAGCCCTCGCACAGTATCAGATGGGAGCGCGATGCCGGCCGGCTCGGTTCCCGATGGTTCCGCTCCTATCCAACAGAAGGAAGTAGAGATGAGCTACAGATCAACGATTGCACGCCAACCCGAAGCCCTCAAGCATTGCCTCGAGGTGGCTGCGGCCGATGTCGAGAAGATCGATATTGCTCCCCTGGCCTCCGGCCTGACGGCAGTCACCGGCATCGGCGCGAGCTATGCGGCCGCTGTCGTCGCCGCGGGAGAGCTTCAGCGCAGGGGCAAGCGGGCTGTTGCAATCCGCGCCGTCGACCTCATGCAGGGCGGAGATCTGGCGGACGCCATCATGGCTCTGTCGTCCGGTGGCCGGAGCATCGAGCCTGTTACTGCCATCAAGGCGAACCCAAAGGCGGTTTCGATCGGCATCACCAAGGAAGGCAATAATCCGCTCGCGGAGGCGGTGCAATCGCATATCCGATACGACAGCGGATCCGATGCAACGCCGTCGAGCACCGGCTATACCGGGTCTCTCATTGCAGCCGGCCTCCTGATCGACCGCGTGGCGGGATCATCCTCGGCGGATTGGGCGGCCCTGCCGCAACTTGCCTTGGAGATGCTTGAGCGCTCCGCAGCGAAGATGAGCCGGATTGGCGAGATCTTCCGCGATCGTCGCGCCATCGACTGCGTCGGCGCATGCTCATCGCTCGGAACTGCGGATGGCGCTGCGCTGCTGATCCGCGAGGCCGCCCGCATCCCCGCCGCTCCGGCCGATACCCTGTACTACCTCCATGGTCCTATGGAGGCGATGGACAAGACCACGGGCGTTGTGGTCTTCGGTGACGGCCGCGAAATCAAGCTGGCTCAGGATCTTGCGGAGATTGGCTGTGCCGTTCTGCTTGTCACCTCAAGTGACATGGCGGAGGACAAAGGAAACCTGAGTGTGCTGCGCGTGCCTTCGCTCGAGAACCAAATTGCGCGTGGCATCCTCAACATCCTGCCGGCGCAGCTCCTGGCAGCAACATTGTCGGATGCGGCGGGTCTCACGGATACCAAGTTCCGCTATCGCCAGACCGACACGAAGATCAAGGCGGACTGATCACTTCCATTCCAATGACAATGCGGTTAGTCAAGCCGCATTGTCGCCCATGAGAAGTTCCTGCGCATGCTCGGCCGCGAGTTTCGCGATGCCGAGCAATGTCGCATTCGTGCCCAGTGAGCTGGTCACAATTTGTGTCGGATAGCTCAAGCGATCCACCGCTTCTTGAACATATGGCAGGAGAACCGGATTGCTTCCGATGCCCCCGCCCAGAACGACATACCCGGGATCAATGATGCCGATGCAAGCGGCAATGACGCGGCCGATGTCTTCAGCATGACGCTTTACATGGACGATCGCTGTGTCATTGCCCTGTTCAGCAAGCGCAAACAGAGCTGCAGCGTCCTCTGGAGCTTCGCTGTCTACGGGCCAGGCATCTGTCACACGGTGCATGAACGCTTCAGAGCCGATGTAGTTTTCCAGTTCTTCGGGTACAGGCTCGCTGGTCGGGGTCCATGGGAAGGGAAGATAACTAATCTCGCCGGCCGCCCCATTGCGCCCGCGTACGAGTTCGCCCCTGAGCACAACTCCCATGCCGATTTTTACGCCCACCTGCAGGAAGGCGAAATCCGCTTGGCCCGAGGCGGAACCGTATTTGCTCTCAGCAATCGCGGCACAGTTGACATTGTTTTCAAGAATCACTGGAATATTGTTCGGCGGTTCGAAATCGCTGAAGAGATCTGACTGGCGAGTGGGAGAGGGGCTGGATGCGCCATCGTCGCTAACCCGGGTGGGCACGGCAACTCCGAGCACGCGTAACGGGCCCCAGCTTTCCTCCGTCTTATCCTGAGCCTCTTTGACAGCCTGATCGACGACGCGGCTGATTTCCGCGCTCAGATGCCGCTGGTTTGATCCAAGCCTGTAAGTGCGTGAATACAGAGCCCTCCCATCCAAAGTGCTGACGCGCAACCGAATATGTGTAGAGCCGGCGTCGATGGCGATGATGTGGCCGGCACCTGAGCCAAGCCTATACATGGCAGCCTTACGCCCAGTGAAGCCTTGGACTTCACCGATGACTTCCACATAACCCAGCTTGCTCAACTCACCCATCGCAGCGGACATAGTTGGCCGCGAGAGGTTCAAAGCCTCGCAAAGCTGCGGGCGTGTCGCGGGTCCTTCGGACAAGAGGCGACAGAAGACAGCCTTCGCACTCGATGTGAAGCTTATACGAGGGGCAAAAGAGCCAAATTCTACAATCGCCACGCGTGCACCTTCGTCATGACTGAGTCCTTTGGAATATCTACAAGAACCGGTGCCTCTTAGTAAAGTTAGCTGCCCCGGCAGGAACGGCCTACGGGCAAGTACTCATGAGCCTGTCCGGGCCTATGGGAGCCATAAAAGATGCTTTCGCCGGTGAGCTGCCGTTAAATCCCATAGTAAATGAAGTGCTTCAACGAGTGAAACTTGTCAAACAAATTTAGACAGATTGAGAATAACGCTTCATTCTGACCCTTGAATACGAATTTTTAATCACGTCTGGTATCATGCTTCACTTAATTAACACATCAAACTTGGACCGAGAGGTCTTCACAAACAGTCAAAACTGATTCAAGTTCTGCTGGAAAAGACGGCTTGCCAGTAATAGTTTGTTTGTTAAGATGCATAACAATGGCGCTGGTAAGAGGGTCGCTGAGGAAGGCGAGTGGCCAGCCCATAGGCAGCAAACCCCAGAGGCAACCATGAAATTTAAGAGACTTTTCGGTACAGGGACGTTCCTGGCTGCGGCCCTGCTGGCGACCAGCGCCGTTCATGCCCAAGAAAAGGTCGTCCTCGAATACTGGGTCTATTCCGACTTTGCCCAAGGCGAGGCGCTCAAGCTTCAGCAGAGCTTTATTTCCGAGTTCGAGGCAAAGCATCCCGGCGTCAAGATCAATATCGCTGGGAAGGGCGACGACGACCTCCTCACCGGCCAGATTGCCGGAGCTGCGAGCGGCACGGGTCCGGATGTGTTCATGAATTCCACATCGGCCGGTGCTGCTCTCGTCAAGGCCGGTGCGCTGAAGAATGTCTACGAAGACTGGATGGCGATGCCGCAGGAATACCGCGATCAGTTCAACAAGGATCTGATTGCGATGTGCACGCCCAAGCCGCAGACCATGTATTGCCTGCCCTACACGGGGTACGGTTCCTTCATGTTCCGCAACCTAACAGTCCTCAAGGAAGCTGGAATTGATCCCGCCACTCCGATCAAGGATTGGAATGACTGGGTCGCGCAGATGGAGAAGGTAAAAGCCAAGGGCAAGTACGGCGTTCCGGACATGACCCGGGAGTGGAGCTCCTTCCTGAACATCTATTCCGGCGTGGCCGAGCCGAATGAGTGGGGAGCGGACTTCGAGAAAAAGAAGACTCTGCTGAACCCCGACAAGTACGCCAAGACCGCCGAGCTCTTCGTCAAGATGAAGCCCTATTCCACGGGCACAGCCGCCGGCGATCAGGCCACCCGTGACCTGTTCATCAGCAATCAGCTCGCCTTTTACATCAATGGTCCCTGGGCTAATCCCCCATTCGAGCAGGCCGCCAAGAACTCGGGCCTGAAATACGACTGGGTTCTCATCCCCGGTATCCGGGAAGGCGAGAACGGCGGTATTCAGGGCTATGAGTTCATCGGTGTCGCACCGAAGAAGAACGCCAAGCTCGCTTGGGAATTCGCCGCCTACGTGACCGAAAAGAAGCAGATGATCCGCTGGGCGGCGGCACTCGGTCGGTATAACAGCAATCAGGCGGCCTTGGCCGACCCCTCCGTAGCAAGCCATCCGCTTCTGGCGATCACCAACAAGGCTGCCAAGAACGCGCTCTTCAACAAACCCCCGTTCTTCTCCGGCGTCTATCCCAGCAGCTACTGGTCGGCCATCACGGATAATGCGTCAGCCATTGCAGACGGCGACACCACCCCTGAGGAAGGCGCCAAGGAGCTGGTCGACGAACTGAACGAGATCCTGTCCGACGGATAAGTTTCGACGCTTGACCACTCACGATGGCCGGAGCGGAAGCTCCGGCCATGACCACGGTACTTCAAGGGGAATGGCATGTCTGCCCGGGTGACAAAGACCACGCCGCATTACCTGATGCTGCTACCATTCATGTTCCTGTTTGTAGTTTTCTTTCTGTATCCCATCGTTAGCGGCTTCGTTTACAGCTTCTTCGACTGGGCCGGGACTCAGCCCACGACGTTTGTGGCTTTCGAGAACTATGCGAAGGTCCTCGGCTCCAGGAACTTCAAGAAAGCGGCAACCAATCTGCTGCTGTATGTGTCGATTACGGTCCCGTTAGGTCTGACAATCGCATTCTGCCTCGCCCTGCTGGTTGACAGCTTCTCCGGCTTCTGGGCCAAGTTCTTTCGCAGTGCCTTCTTCATGCCCGTGGTCATGCCGCTCTTTCTCGCGGCGACCATCTGGCGCTGGATATACGCGCCCAACTTCGGTCTCCTGAACACCATTCTCGGATGGTTCGGCGTCAGCTCGGTCCAGTTCCTGAACGACGTCGATACTATGCTGTACTGCCTCATCGCGGTCGATATCTGGGTGTCGGCCGGGTTCAACATGGTGATCATACTTGCAGGCCTGAAGAATGTGCCCAAACACTACTATGAGGCGGCGCGATTGGATGGCGCCAGCAAGCTCCAGCAAATCTTCTACGTGACGATTCCGTCGATCCGTCCGGTGCTGTTCTTCGTCATCACGTACGGCTTGATCTCGGCGCTTCAGGTCTTTGACGTGCCGTGGCTACTCACCGGTTCCTCTTTTGCTGAGTACGGCGGCCGGGCGAACACACTTCTCTTCCCTGTCATGGACATCATGGGGCGCGGGTTCGGCGCGATCCGGTTCGGTCAAGCCGCCGCCTACGGTTTCATGCTGACGCTTGTCATCATCGCTGTAACGGCTGTGATGTTCGCATTGCGCAAGAAGGTTGGTGGAGCATGAGTGAGGTTGCGAACATGGACGTCTCCATCGCTCGGCCGAGCATGACTGGCGCACGGCAGGCCTCTGAACGGCGGTCCCGCATCTCCGATGCCACGGTCTGGACCGTACTTAAATGGGTCATCGCTATCTGTGTGGCGATCGTTGCGGTCTTTCCGCTCTGGTGGATGTTCAACGTGGTGTTTTCGGAGCCGGGGGTCCCGGTCTCCATCAATCCGCGCCTCTACCCCACATCGATCAGCGCGGGCCTGAAGAACATCCAGATCATCTTTGCGGAAACGGGCTACCTGCGGGCCTACTACATCTCTGTAACCTACACGCTGCTGACCATCATCGGTATTCTGCTGGTCAGCTCGATGGCGGCCTTCGAGTTCGCGCTGTTCGACTTCCCTGGGAAGAAGATCATGTTCTCCATCGTGATGCTCTCGCTCATGGTCCCGACGGCTGTCACCCTCATCCCAACCTATATCCTAACAGTGCAGCTCGGCTGGTTGAACAGGATGCAGGGCCTTGTGGTGCCAGGTTTAGCTTCGGCCTTCGGCCTGTTCATGCTGGTTCAGTTCATGAAGAGCATTCCAGCCGAGATGATCGAGGCGGCACGGCTTGACGGCGCGAGCCACTTCCAGATCTACCGGCACGTGGCCCTGCCCCTGTCCAAGAACGCGCTCGTGACTCTGGCCATTCTGACTTTCATGCATACGTGGGGCAACTTCAGCTGGCCTCTCATCGTTGCGCCGAGCCCGACCATGTACACGGTCGGCCAGGTGGTGGGGCTGTTCAACGCTCCGTACTCTCATACGACTGTCGACATCGCGATGACTGCCAACCTGCTAGCGGCCGTTCCGCCCCTGATCTTCTTCCTGATTTTCCAGAGGCAGATCGTCGAGGGCATTGCCTTCTCGGGAACCAAGGGGTGATCCAGCTCACCGCAGCTTGAGACCTTCGGGCTCGGAGTTCCTCCAAGCCCGAAGGGTTCAGCCCACAGATCAAGATCACTCGTTTAGATAGACAAACAAGGTTGCAACTATGTCCGACCTGCAGATCGTAAACGCATCGAAGACCTTTGGAACGGTTGGCGTTCTAAACCGGGTCAACCTCGAGATTTCCTCGGGCGAATTCGTTGTCTTTGTTGGCCCCTCCGGATGCGGGAAATCCACTCTTCTGAGAATGATCTCGGGACTGGAGGACATCAGCTCGGGCGAGATCTGGCTCGACGGGCGGGTGGTGAACGATGTCGATCCCGCAAAGCGCGGGGTCGCGATGGTGTTCCAGAACTACGCGCTCTATCCTCATATGACGGTCTTCGACAACATGGCGTTCAGCCTGACCATGGCCGGCGCTCCCAAGAAGGAGCGCAAGGAGCGGGTCGAGAAGGCTGCGGAGATCCTGCGGCTCGGCCACCTGCTGGATCGGCGCCCCGGTCAGCTCTCGGGCGGTCAAAAGCAGCGCGTGGCCATTGGGCGCGCCATCGTCCGGGAGCCGAAGGTGTTCCTTTTCGACGAGCCGTTGTCGAACTTGGATGCCGAGTTGCGCGTCCAGATGCGCGCGGAGCTCGTGCAGCTGCATGCCAAGCTCAAGTCGACCATGGTCTATGTCACGCACGACCAGATCGAGGCAATGACCCTGGCGGACAAGATGGTCGTGATGAATGGTGGCGTCATTCAGCAGGTCGGCCGTCCGCTTGATCTTTATGACGATCCGGACAACAAGTTCGTGGCCGGATTCATCGGCACGCCCAAGATGAACTTCCTGAACGCGCGTGTGGCCCAGGTGTTCGACGATAGGGTGGTCCTGGGCCAGATTGGTGGCACCGACAGTGGTATTCTGGAGGTTCCTTTCCGTCAGTTCGATCGTTCCATCAAGGAGGTTCAGATCGGCGTACGGCCCGAACATGTCCAGATCCTTGGCAACGCCGATGCATCCACATTCCTTCCGGTCACAGTGGCGCTGGTCGAGGAGCTCGGCGACATGACGGTCATCCACACCGACCTGCCGAACGGCAAGCGACTGACGGCGCAGAGCCATGGCGGGCGCTATGCTGGCATCGCCAATGCCTGTGCAAAGGTGGATGCCGCCCGTGTCCTCGTGTTCGACAAGGACGGCAATCGCCTCAGGGGTGCGAAGCTGTCCTGATTTCGGCCACCAATCAGGATCGATCCTGCCATGAACTCGATTGTGCTGACGCAGCCTCGCGCCGTGGTTTTCGACATGGATGGCCTCCTGCTTGATACGGAAGTCCTCTATCGAGAGGTTATGGCGGAGGCCTGCTCGGAGTTAGGTCACGAGATGGCGGTGGAGTTCCATAGCCATCTGATCGGCGTCCCAAAGGATCGCGGAGCCCAGATCCTGCTCGGCCATTTCGGTCCTGATTTCCCGCTTGCCGTGTTTCACGAGCGCACCGCCGCAGCCTTTGCAGCGCGGTGCGAGAACGCCATTCCGGTCAAGAAGGGTGCCTACGAGTTGCTCCGAGAACTTGGTAGGCGTAACATCCCGGCCGCTGTGGCGACATCGACGCACAGGGAGGCCGCCCTCGATCACCTCCAGAAAGCAGGCCTTCTGAACCTGCTTGCGACCGTCGTGACCCGCGACGATGTCGAGCACGGCAAGCCACACCCGGAAAGCTTCCTTACGGCAGCCAGACGTCTTGAGGTCGATCCCAGCACCTGCTGGGCTCTGGAGGATTCTCATAACGGCGTACGGGCTGCTCACGCCGCCGGAATGGCAACCATCATGATCCCTGATCTCCTGGAGCCGACGGAGGAGATCTCCAAGCTCTGTGCTACCATTCTTCCTAGCCTCATGCATGTGCTAAGAGAGCTCGCGCAGCTCACCGGACGCTAATCCTTGACTCGAAGTTTCGTTATTGCGGCCAGAATATACTGACAATCTGACACACTATCAGAAAAGAGTTGGCTGTTCCCCTACCGGTATGGATGGGTCGCACAGCATTAGCCCAGTTCATGCCTTCACGAGCATTGGCAATCGTCAGGACACCGTCACGGATTGCGCCCGTCGCCTCTAGCGAGGCCTCCTATGAGCCTTTGCTGCTCAGCTTGAGCTCACGTCGCACAGCCGCTCTCCTGGTCATGTTAGGACCTGCCGGAGCGACGCCATGCAACTGCGGATTGAGCTAACGAAGTATGTAGGGTTTAGAGTGGGTGCCCGACCACACATCAAAGGTCGCGTCATCCAAAGGCGCCACACGGCGACCCTTCCGCCATCGGAGTTCGGCCGTGCGGTTAGGCGATTTTTGTATCGGCTTGACGATAGCGAAACTTGGAGTCCGCTAGCCCTCGTGCTGCCGAAAGGCGGGCGACGAGCAGCTGGACAGCAATAAGCTGAAGAATGCTGTCAGCCAGCGAGTTGCCAACGCTCGGCACACGCAGGACGATCAAGTTGGTGGTGTCGGGCACATCATTCCGATCTGAGACGAGAAGCGTTGGGCATCCGAATGCGGCTGCGTCCTGAGCCAGCTTGACCTCACGGTGGCTCCCATGCACCACCAAGGCCATGCGCTCATCCAGAGCTTCCATTGGGCCATGGAGAAAGTTGCGCAGATCGAAGCCACATGCGGGCAGGCGGGCAGCTTCGCGAGCAAGAAGGGCTCCTTCATAAGCCGTGCCCAGCAACTGGCGCTCACCGATGAAGTCGATGCTTGTGGCATTCCCAAAAGCGTTGGCGCAGCGCTCGAGCGCCTTGGGCGAGGAGACGAGAATTCTGATGGCTGCCTCGGGGAGGCGTTCCCAGGCTGCTGTGAACTGTCCAGTGAGACGATCGGCCAGCATGCCGATGGCTTGGAGGGTTGTTGTGAAGCTGGGAGCGCTCGGGCTGGCTTCCAGGCCGCTGCGGGTGGTGATGACTCCTTGAACCACGCTTGCCAAAGGGTTCTCAGAATCTTTTGAAATCGCGTACAGGCTGCCTTTTGCACTGCGCATGGCGTCGACCGTTTCCACGCTGCGGCCCGAGGCAGAGAGCGCGATGAAGGAATCAGCCAGCCCGGACGGCTGCTCCAGGAGATCCATCGGGCTGAATGCATGAGCACTCAATCCGCGCGAACGGAACTCGGACGCGCCTGCGATTGAAGCATATAGGCTGGCCCCGATCCCAACGAAGCCGACGCTTCCGTTCTTTAGAGGTGTCGTGTCGATCTCACGAAGCACGTCTGCGACGGCAAGGCGGCTCGACGCGAGTCGCTCCGGTTGAAGGTCGATGCTTTCACGAAAGTTCATCTGCTATTCCCCGCTCAAAATCATGGATGGGGAATAGTCCAGCGGCGCTTCCGCCTCTTGTATGTTTGTGCGGTGAGCTTACGAGTCCGTGCGGTTGGTGCTCGGGCTGGTCGTATTGGGCCTGCTCTGTGCTGCGCCTAGCTGGGAAGCAACGACCTTCTGAAACTCGCCCGGCGTCATGCCATAGGTTCGGCGGAACTCGCGGCTCATGTGGCTCTGGTCGCTGAAGCCGGCCATGCTGGCGGCTTCAGCGAGGCTGGCGCCGGATGAAATCGCCTGCTGAGCCGTCGCGACCATCATCTGCACGCGAAAACGCCGTGGCGGCATGCCGCTGCTGTGGCGGAACTGGCGAGAAAACTGAAAGCGGCTCATTCCAAATTCCGCGGCGATCTCGCTGATCCGGCTCGATGCCGCCTCCGCGGATTCGTCGCCGCATCTTTGCAGAAGCCGACGATGCCGCTCCGTGATCTCCTGGGCTGCTCCTTCCGGTTCTTCGTCGCAAATCAGCCGCTGCCGCGCTGCACAGGAAGCGATGACGGCCGTGACCTCGTCGATGCCGACTTGCTGCGGCCCCCTGAGAAGGCGCATCCGAAGATTCGTCATCGCCTCAAGAAGAAACTTGTCCTGCACGACCGGACCGAGCAGCCGTGCCGGGGGAAGCCCCGGAAACAGGCGTGAGCACGCTGCAAGCCAAGCTTCCTGCGAGAAATAGATCACGAAATAGCGGTTCATGCTCCCGAGCCAGGAGCTGGCGTGCGACTCGAATGGATTGAGAAGGACAATCGACCCATGTGGCTGATCGTAAGTTCTGCCGCCGGTCTCCAGGGAGGCGGCGCCCTCGATCACCGCGCCGATATTGAATGTGGAGTGACAATGCAGCGATCCGGGCTCGGCTGGAGCGGCAATGTCGAACACGTCGATGTCGGCTCCCATCCGCCAGTGGCGAACTTCTCTCGTCATCGTATGTGTCACCGGCACCCCCACGATAGTTTCTTGAACGCTCAAGATCCTGCACATGCGTTTCGCGGTTCACACAGCTCAGGCGTGACGACACCAGTCACTGCGCGGCAGCGTCGGCCGGAACATCCCCGTTTTATGCTCCAAGTGCCACGATGCCGCAACCGTCAGGGCCCTGCACAAACATTCAAGATGGCCAGCTAAGGAGCCGATTAGGCTGATCTCACGCTGAATTAACAGGGCGTAGAAAATTCAGACCGGGAACACAGAGGAAGCTATGAAATACCATAACAAGTCGATCGTATTAGTTTCAGCCGCAGTCATGCTCCTTGCCGCTGGATCCACCAATGCGGCTTCAAGTGGAGACCAGTGCGCCGCCGAACTCAGCTCCCCCGTGGAATTCCGTATCTCCCACCAGAATTCGACCACGAGCCCAATTCACCCCCGGCTGATTGATATCGTGAAGGACGTGGACGCGGCGACTAAGGGCAAGATTAAGCTGACTGTATTCCCGTCCGCTCAGCTTGGCGGCGAGATGCAGGCGCTGGAACAGGCGTCCCTTGGACAGAACATTATTTTTTACGTGACCGCTGGCGCTCTCGCGACGGCTGGCGTGCCGGAGCTCAGCATCCTTAACGGGCCGTTCCTCACCGAGACGCTCGAGTCCGCTCAGAAGCTTGCCAAGTCGGATCTGGTGAAGAGGTGGGAGGACAAGTTGGCGGATCAAGGAAGCCTGAGAGTCCTCGCGCTCAACTGGTTCGACTCGCCGCGATCCATTCTGTCCAATAAGGCATACTCGAAGCCAAGCGACCTCGCTGGTATCAAGATGCGCGTGCCGGAAGCGCCGGCTTACCTGCGCACCTTCACCCTCTTAAAGACTTCGCCGTTGCCGCTTCCGTTCTCCGAATTGTACTTGGCCCTGCAGCAGGGCGTGGTCAACGCGGCCGAGGGCGGCATTCGCGGCATGGATGATGCGAAGCTCATGGAAGTGGCGAAAACCGTCACCGTGACGAACCATTTCCGTAACTTCTACGGCTTCGCCATGAACTCGGATCGCTTCGAAAAGCTTCCCGAGTCCTGTCAGAAGGTGATGACGGAGCAGTTCAAGGGTAAGGGCGAGATCTATTCGGCCGGCATGGACAAGATCACCGAGGAGGCTATCGACTCCTTGAAGAAGCGGGGCGTGACCTTCGTGAACGCGGACATTCCCGCCTACAAGGAGGCGACACGCGGCTTCTACACGATGTTCCCTGAGTGGCCGAAAGATCTGTTCGAACAGGTGCAAGCCGTCCTCAAGTGAGTCTGCCATGATCAGGAATATGATCGAACGTATCTGGCAGGGAGTCGACGACGACTTCCCAGCCATACTGATGGCGATCATCACGGCGATGATTTCGATTGATGTGTTCCTGCGGGATACCGCAGGAACACACATCCCGAATGGCGTCGAGATCGCAACATACGCGTTCGTGTGGTCCGTGTTTCTCGGCGCGGCGGGCGCATCGCGCCGCCGTGACCATTTCCATGTCGATCTGGTGCAGAACAGCCTCTCCGGGCGTTCTCGCGTCGCGTCTCTCGTTCTCGTGGACGTGTTCTGCTGCGCGGTTGCCGCAATGATGGCTGTGGCATCATGGCAATATACGATGCGTAGCTGGCGTCGTGTATCCGAAGGTCTCGAGATGCCCCTCGGATACTTCTACATGGTCTTCCCAATTGCGTTCGCTCTGATGGCGCTTGCCCACGGACGCCACGCCTATCGTAATCTTTTCAGGCGAAACTCACCATGAGCCTTTTGCTGACACTCGACCTGATCGGCATGGTCGCGCTGATGATCCTCGGCGTGCCGGTTACGTTCGCCATTCTCGGGGCCGCTCTCGTCTATTACACGCTCCACCCCGATACTTCGACCTTGGTCATGATGCAGCAGGTTCAAACTGCTCTGAGATCGTTCCCCCTTCTTGCCATTCCGTTCTTCATCCTTGCCGGCACCACCATGGCCCGAGGAGGCATCGCCGAGAGAATTGTCTCCTTCGCCGATGCGCTGGTCGGCCATTGGCGGGGCGGCCTCGCCCAGGTGGGCGTGCTCAACAGCCTGATCATGGGAAGCATGACAGGCTCTGCGATTGCGGACGCCGCCGTGGACTCCAAGGTCCTCGTCCCGGAAATGCGCAAACATGGCTACTCTTTGAGCTTCGCTTCCGTGATTTCGGCTGCATCGTCGATCATCGCCCCTGTGCTCCCGCCGTCGACATCCATGATCATCTTCGGCCTGCTGGGCAGCGTATCCGTCGCCAAGCTCTTCATGGGCGGCGTCATCCCGGCCCTTATGATCGCCGTTGTCCTGATGGGGACGGTCGCCGTGATCTCGCGAGTGCGCGGCTATGCGCCAGTGAGAGCCCAAAGGCCACCTGCTTCGAAAATCATCGAAAGCTTCAAGCAGTGCTTCTGGGCCCTCATGATGCCGGTGCTGCTCCTGCTCGGCCTGAGGGCGGGGATCTTCACGATCACAGAGCTGGCCGCCATGGCGGCTCTGTACACCCTGATCGTCAGCGGCCTGATCTATCGCACGGTCAGTCTGCGTGACGTGGGCGTCCTGTTCAAGGAGACGGCGCGCACCACGTCGGCGGTGCTCATCATCATCGGTGCCTCGGCCTCCTTCTCCTATATCTTTGCGATCGAGCAGGTGCCTGTCCATGTTATCGAGCTGCTGAGCTCGATCAGCAGCAATTCCATAGTCATCATGCTCTGTATCAACGTAGCCTTGCTGTTGATGGGCATGATCGTGGAGGGAGCTGCGATCATGATCCTTGCCGCTCCCATCTTGGTCGGCATCGCAAACCACTTCGGCATCGATCCCGTGCACATGGGTGTGATGGTCGTCGTCAACCTGACGATCGGAACGCTCACACCCCCTGTCGGGGCGGTTCTGTACACGGTATGCGCCATCACCGGCTGCCGTACGGGAGACTTCATTCGCGAGCTCCTGCCGTTCCTCGGAGCACTCCTCGTGGTCCTCCTCGCGATCACGTTCTATTCGCCGCTGGTCCTGGCGCTTCCCAATTGGATGTATCAGTAATGCAAGCTACCAGTCCGTATATTTTCCCGTTCCGGCCATTCCGGCATCTCAACCGGTCCGTCGAGACCGTGGAGTTCACCGGCTCCAAGACGGTCGACGAAAGTTACTTCAAGCCGATCATTGCGGTTCTTGCGCCGCGTCTCGAAGTGCCGGCAGGCGGCGCCTTGGAGGATCGTCTCCTGGAGCTGTTCGTCGATCCGCGGGTCGTCTTCGGAGATCCCGAGTTCATCCGGTCCAGGGCGGGCGAATGGAAGCAAGGATTCCGTGACATCATCGCCCGAGGGAAGCCGATGCTGTTCAGCATCCTCGGCTTTCCCTACAAAATGCCAGTTCCGTTGAAGACCAATCGGCGCTTGGCGGATTTCGGCGAGGTCGCCTCGCTCGCTCGGCTCAACGAGATCGGCAAGGCCATCGCCAAGGTCTACAGCCCCGGCGTCAAGATTCATGTCTTCACGGAAGGTCCGTTCAGTCAGCTGAACGGGATGCCACGAGAACTCGCTGACCAATACTTCGAATCCCTCCAGGGCATGGTGGATCGCTTCGGGTTGGGCGAGCACATCGTCCTTCAAGACCTGAGCCGCATCATCGATGAGCAGCCCGACTTCAACGATGCCTGGAAGCAGGTGACGGAGGAAATCCGTCAGCGGCAGGATCGCGGAGATCCGAAGACGCTGGAGGCAATCCGCGATGCACTGCCCGTGCGTTTCCACAACATCGCCAATCCAGGAGTCAGCGAAGACGAACTCCGGCGCGCGTATCTCAGCGACGAGAGTGCGGCGTCCCTGCGCACCAGCATTCAAGCGCGCGCAGAGGAGGGCGTGCTACGCTACCGCGCATTCCTCGAAGCGCGGGATCGCATAAACCTTCTCGAGCGCTATGCGCCGGGTGCGCTGGCCATGACCGTCTCGCCAAGGCCCGGCAGGCTCGGTGTCCGCCCCCTTCCAGCTCCCGCTGACGTGCTGCCATACCATGGCGTTCCGGTCTGGGACTCCCAGCAGCAGATCCTGGAGATCGAATACCTTTGGGACCTCACCCGCGGCAACGGGCGCTATGAGCGGATCTACCTTGCAGGAGATCCTGAAGATAAGCCCTTCCTCTATGTTCGGAGCTAAAGGGTGAATACGTCAACGCTCGCCTTCGATTTCGGAGGCACAAAAATCGAAGTTTGCCGCATGCGGAAGGATGGCTCTATCCTGTTCCGCGACAAGGTGGCGACGGCAAGGCTTGAGCCAGGTTCTTCGTCTTTTCTCGGCCGGGCCTTCGATTTGATGGCCGAATATGTCACCGATGGCGACGACAAGATCGGATTGAGCTGGAATGCGCCGGTCCATGAAGGAAAGCTCACGCAAAGCTCCCTTCTCGGCGGACCGATTTCGGTCGATCTCGGTGGAATGCTGATTGAGCGCTTCAAGCGTTCAGTTCAGGTCGAGAGCGATGTCCATGCGATGGCGTTGGGTGAGTATCGCTTCGGCGCAGGCCGATCGGGCTTGCCCTTCCTACTGATCAACATGGGTTCAGGCGCCGGAATCGCCTATCACGACGGGAGGCTCATGCGTGGGTTCAGCGGCGGGGCAGGGCTCGTGTGCAACGAGCTGTTCGAGGTCACCGAGATCGGCGAGAAGGTGATTGTCGACCGTCTTCTATCGGGCCGCGGGGTTGCGCATGTGTATCATCGGCTGACCGGCGCATCGCTGACCGCTGCCGAGGTGACAGAGAGAATCGAGATGGATCCGGCAGCCGCCAAAACGTTCGAGATCATCTCAACGCATCTGGGGCGCTATCTCGTCACTATGTGCCGGATCTTCAACCCAAAGACTATCGTGTTCGCCGGATCCGTCGCACAGGCTTCGCACCA
The DNA here is from genome assembly GCF_052658925.1 of Microvirga medicaginis. Classification (NCBI taxonomy): domain Bacteria; kingdom Pseudomonadati; phylum Pseudomonadota; class Alphaproteobacteria; order Hyphomicrobiales; family Methylobacteriaceae; genus Microvirga; species Microvirga medicaginis. The sequence continues at coordinate 58,225 of NZ_JBQWEL010000012.1, forward strand.
CTTCCTTCCAGAGGCCGTACGCTACGCGAATGCGATTCTCGAGCCAGCCTGCCGCCCTGCGAGCATCCTGGCCTCGATCCTGGAGGCTCCGGCCTGCCGAGGCTTGGTCTAGCCGCCCACCGCTTTCAAGCAATCGCTCCCTTCCTTCCTCAACCTTTTTCAGGAGTACATACCCATGGCTCAGGCCACTAGCCCTTATGTTTTTCCGTTCCGTCCGTTCAGGAGCCTCGACAGGACCGCCCCGCTGGCTGAGTTCGGACCAGCCCGGACGGTTGATCGGGCATTCTTCGAGCCGATGCTCGATGTACTTGCCCCTGCCTTGTCGGTCCCTGCGGGCAATACGCTGGAGGACCGCCTCCTGGCCTTCTTTACCCAACCCTCCGTCGTATTCGGCGATCCCGAGTGGATCCTTTCCCTCGCCGATCAATGGAAGGCCGGCTTCCGCTACTTTATCGAGCGGAATGAGCCGATGCTCTTCACGATCTTGGGCTTTCCCTTCAAGGCCCCTGTCCCGTTGAAAACGCCTCGCTTGCTCCCCGACTTCGGTGAAGTGGTCATGCTGAAGAGGCTGAACGAAATCGGACGCGCCATCGCGGCCGTCTATCCGCCCGGGGCGAAAATCCATGTCTTTGCCGAAGGTGCCTTCGCTCGCCTGAACGGCATTCCGCAGGCCGATGCCGACCGGTACTTCGATGCTCTCGAAAAGATGTCGCATGGTTTCGGTTTCTCGGAGCACATCGTGCTGCACGACCTTCAGAAGGCCGTTGAGGAACTGGATGGATTCGAGAAGGTCTGGGCCGAGGTCAGCGATGAAATCCGCCAGCGCCGGGACCGGGGAGATGAGAAAACCGTTGTCGCCTTGCGGGATGCCCTCCCGGTAACCTTCCATCTCATGCGCAATGAGGGAGTCGACGACGACACCCTGCGGCGCGCTTACCTCAACGACGGAAGCGCCGAGACCGTCCGCGCGAAAATCCAGCGGCGTGCAGAGGAGAGCGTGGTCGGCTATCGCGGGTTTCTTGAGGCCCGCGACCGGGTCAACATGCTCGAGCGCTATGCCCCGCGCGGTGTCGCACTGACTGTTTCACCGCGCCCCGGGCGGGTCGGCGTTCGCCCGCTCCCTGCGCCCTCGGATGTGCTGCCCTATCATGGCGTTCCTGTGTGGTCGCCCAAGAGTCGGACGCTGCGCATCGAGTACTACTGGGATCTGGTTCACGAGGCGGGCAAGTTCGAGCCGCTCAAGCTTCAAGGCGACGCCGATCCGGCTCCCTTCCTTTATATTGAGCAGTAAGAGCCAGCTGAGATTGCCGCTAGGCTTATCAAGCCGGGCATTCTGATGAGTGTCCGGCCGCTCAACCTGTTACATTCAACCTAATCCACAGGTGACGAGAACCCAGAGCCTCACCGATCGCTTGCACTTCGCTGTGCAGATCTGAATCCCAATGTAGGGTGTAATCAGGGGCGTGAGATGGCGTCCCCTAAGGGATGGATTGTGAGGCCAGTGCTTTGCCAACGCTGCCCTGGCATGAACAAATCAGCGCCGATTGGTGAGAGTAACCTCGGGGATGGAGATGATAGAAGTTGCACAACAAGGACATCTTGCGAGGCCCTACAAAACCACGCCGAAGGTCACCCCCCTGGCACGAGGCGGAAGTAGAGCAAACTTTCCTAAATATGGGAGAAGCGGGCCTTCAGTCGGCTTCGCTCTACGTCACACTCTAACCCAAATAGACTTTCGCCTGACCAGAGGACGCACTTGAGAACAGTCGCTGAGAGGCATCATCACTCCAATCAGGCAAACGCAATTTCAGGACATCACGTCCAGCCCTAACTATTGAAAAACTGTTGCCGGCTCTTGCCCGAGCCGAGGGAACGGGGAAGCTAGCTAGTGCTTGAGGCAGTAGCATGGATGATGTTGCCGCTGGTGCAAATGATCGCGGCTGACGATCCGACAGAGGAACTGGTCCAATGACGAACGAACGCACAAATCAAGTTGGACAAGGAAACCATCCGTTCCGCGCTGTGCTATGGGACATCGACGGCACCCTCCTGCTGAGCGAATCCATGCACTTTCGAGCCCTTCGACATGCTGTGGCGACAGAAGGAGTAGAAGTTCCCGACGAGTTTCATCATGAGATCGTCGGCCGGGCCGCGAAGGTCGTCTACGAGAAATGCCGGCAGACCTTCGGCTTGTCCATGAGCTTCGACCAATGGCGCCGCCTGAAATACAGCTACTACACGGCGCATGCGACGGAGATCGCGGTAAGGCCCGGCGCATTGGAGGCCTGGCGGATGTTCGGGGAGTTGGGTCTCCGGCAGGCCCTCGTCTCGAACTCCGACCGGATCGTGGTGAACGCGAACATCCGGGTGCTGGGACTGGAAGAGCCTGGGTTCATCTCGGTGTCGATCAATGACGTGCTGCGCGGCAAGCCCGATCCTGAACCCTACGAACGGGCAGCGACACTGCTTGGGGTCAAGCCGCATCAATGTATCGCGATCGAAGATAGCCCGACTGGCGCGCAAGCTGCCTTGGCCGCGGGGGTCCACACGATTGCTTGGCCAGAGGATTGGATGCTGGAATTCCCGCCAAACATCCGGCCCGTTGCAGAACTTGAGCCAGCCATCAGAGAACTCCTGCAAAGCACTATCTGAGAGGAGGGGGACGCCTTGGCCTCAGAGGAGAGAAGGGGTGACTGCGGGATAGGGTAGCAGAGTTCGCTTGCTTCCCAGAAAGAGTCAGACCCTGTGGTGAATTCCTTGGCCTTGAAATGCTTAAGGTTCCCGTCATGGTGTACTCGCGATCAGCTTGCCAACAGCCTTATACCAAAGGCTAGTTTCCCTCCATTCAGTGCGTAATTTTAAGGCGCCTATCACAGCCAGCACGCTTCCTGCGTTTTCTGATCCCATTAGCACTTGACACCGCACGGGTCTTGTTGTTGCCTGTTGTCTGACGTCTGGCGGATCAGACCGACGGAATGACCATTCCAGCTTGAGGAGGTTACGCCCTTTGCTGAGCCCATCCATCCGAGCTTCAACTCCGGCAACCTCGGCGTATCCCGAAGAGGCCGCTGTCGAGATCGCCGGCATGCACAAGTGGTACGGCGAGTTCCACGTGCTGCGTGACATCAATCTCAGTGTGCACCGGGGCGAGCGCATCGTGATCTGCGGACCTTCGGGCTCGGGCAAGTCCACGATGATCCGCTGCATCAATCGTCTGGAAGAGCACCAGAAAGGCCGCATCATCGTCGACGGCGTCGAGCTGACGAACGACCTCAAGCGCATCGACGAGGTGCGCCGCGACGTCGGCATGGTGTTCCAGCACTTCAACCTCTTCCCGCATCTGACAATTCTGGAGAACTGCACGCTCGCGCCGATCTGGGTGAAGAAGATGCCCAAGAAGGACGCGGAAGAGGTCGCCATGCACTACCTGAAGCGGGTGAAGATCCCCGAGCAGGCGAACAAATATCCGGGCCAGCTCTCGGGCGGCCAGCAGCAGCGCGTGGCGATTGCCCGCTCGCTCTGCATGAGCCCCAAGATCATGCTGTTCGATGAGCCCACCTCCGCGCTCGATCCCGAGATGGTGAAGGAGGTGCTCGACACCATGGTGGGCCTCGCGGAAGAGGGCATGACCATGCTCTGCGTCACCCACGAGATGGGCTTCGCCCGCCAGGTGGCCGACCGGGTAATCTTCATGGATTACGGGCAGATCGTCGAAATGAACACGCCCGACGAGTTCTTCAAGAACCCGCAGCACGAGCGCACCAAGCTCTTCCTGTCCCAGATCCTGCACTGAGCTCTGCAACTCAACTCACCGGAGCGGCGATAGTGCCGCCTCTGACCCGATAGGTACCAAGTTCAACAAGAAAGAACAGACGATCCACAACGTCTGCACCATCCCAAACCTTCTTAACGAGGAACACACTCACATGCTGCCCAAGTTGCAACATCTATCTAAGACCACCCTGGCAGTCATCGCTGGCTGCCTTATTGCCGGAGCCGCTCAGGCACAGGATCTGCCGCCCGTCCCAAAGGATATTCTCTCCAAAGGGGTGCTTCGCGTCGGTGTGAAGTGCGACTCGCCACCCTTCGGCTCTCTCGATCCCAGCGGTAAACCGATTGGCATTGAGGTGTCGATGGCCCGGCGCATTGCCGAATTCGCATTCGGCTCGCCGGACAAGGTAGATCTCCAGTGCGTCACCTCCGAGGCGCGCATTCCCTCCCTCAACGGCCAGAAAATTGATATTATCCTTGCGACACTCGGCAAGTTCCCCGAACGGCAGAAGGTGATCGACTTCACCGAGTACTATATGTGGGGCACCAGCAATGTCATGGTGCCTAAGGACAGCCCGGCCACGAAGCTCGCTGAACTCAAGGATAAGAACATCTGCATTGTCAAAGGCGGCTCGCAGGCTAAGTGGCTTAATGAGAATATCCCTGGTATTAAGCTGACACAGCTGAATACGACATCTGACTGCGTTCAGGCCCTTCGCCAGGGCCGCGTTGAGGGATTCGTCGGTGATGGAGGCCTGATTTGGTCCCTTAGCTCGAACTATCCGGATCTCCGCGTGATCGAGGAGGGATTGGACCTGGGTTTCAACGCCATTGGCCTTCGCAAGGGTGAAAAGGAACTTCAGGCTTTCCTTGATGCAGCCCTGAACAAGATGAAGAAAGAAGGCTATTACGAAAAAATCATTCCGGAATTCGTCAACAATCCGGTTGTTCTGCGCGAGACGCTGAAGTCCTTCCAGACGCAGCCTCCTGCTCCTCCCAGAACCTGAGACTGCTCACGCCGGCGATGCAGGCAAGCATCGCCGGCATCTGCCATTCTGCTAGCCCCACTACAGGGTTCCTTTGCAAGCAAGGCTGGGCCGCTCATGTTTAGTAACTTTGATTGGATCTACATCTACGAGACGTTACCCAGGCTCATTGACGGCCTTTACATGACCTTGCTCGTCAGTGGGGTCTCGATCGTCCTGTCGCTTCTCATCGGTCTGGTGGGAGCCTATTTCCGCACTAGCAGCATTCGTGCCCTGTCGAGAATCGTCGTCGGCTACGTCGAGTTCATCCGTGGGACGCCTTTTCTGGTCCAGATCTTCTTCATCTTCTATGGTCTGCCCAGCATCGGAGTTGTCCTCTCGACATTCTGGTCGGGAGCTGCAGCGCTGACACTGTGGGCCAGTGCCTTCCATATCGAAAGCTTCCGCGCGGGACTCGCAACCGTCAGCCCCGGCGTCAAGGACGCATCGGCCTCACTTGGCTTGAGGCGTTGGCATCACGCTGCTTTCATCGTGCTTCCAATCGCTCTGAGGGCGGCGCTCCCATCGACACTGAATACTGTCGTCGCAACTCTGAAGAATTCAGCTTACCTGCAGACCATCGGGCTTGCCGAACTCACCTTCGTGGCGGTTGAGCGCAATGCCTATGAGTTCCGCACCCTCGAAATGTTTGCCGCGATCTGCGTGATCTATCTCGCCTGCGTGTTAATCGTCTCAGCCCTGGGGCATCGGCTTGAGCATCGGCTCGACCGTCCATACGTTAGGAACTAAGCCGATGGTGCTCATCCAATACAGCCAATTTCTTGCGACTGGCCTCGTTTGGACGCTGTTGCTGGCCGCCGTCGTCACGATCCTGGCGACGATCGTCGCGATCATATTCACCTTTGGAATGGTGCGCCGCAACTTCATCATCCGCAAAACCAGCTTTGTGGTCGTTGAGGTGTTGCGCGACATCCCGCTCATCGTCACGGTGCTGTTCACTTATTTCGTGCTCCCCGCGCTTGGGGTGTCGCTCAATCCGTTCTGGTCGGCTACCATCAGCATCTCGCTGTGGGGTGGCGCAAATGGCGCGAATATCATCCGGGCAGGGCTCGCTAGCGTGACGAAGGATCAAAGAGAGGCTGCCGCTTCTCTCGGTCTGCGCTCGTGGAAGGCGATGATCCTGGTCATCCTGCCTCAGGCGATGCGCGTTATCCTGCCACCTTACGTGGGCCTCATCACCTCCCTGGTTCAGGCCACATCCCTAGGTGCCGTCGTCGGAGTCCACGAACTGCTTCGGTCTGGTCAAATCCTGATTGAGCAGACGACGATCTCACAGGGAGGAAGCCCCGCCTTCCTGATCTATAGCTCGATCCTAGTGGTCTACTTCGTCATCTGCTGGGTGATCTCTGTTAGTGGTGCCATGCTGGAGCGGTACTTCAACCGAGCGTATGCTATTCCCCGTCAATCGGCCGCGGCGGAAGGTAAGGCTCCTGAAGCGCCGGCGCTTGCCACCATTGAGATTCGCACCTGATCCGAAGGAGCAATCTCATGTCCTCCTATGAACTTGAACAAGAGTTCGCCGCGCTGCTGGCGGGCTCTGCACCAGAGATCCCGACTAAGGCTGAGGTCATCGCGGCCGAACACCTGGTCGACCTTGTCGGCGTTGCTCTGGCGGCGGTCGATGAGCCGGCCTTCCAATCGCTTCTGCGGGTCTATCCTCCCGCCGCGGCAGGGGAGGGATCTGCTCGTGTTTGGGGGACGGGGATCAGCCTCGCACGACACGACGCCGCTCTTGCGAACGGCTTCGCCGGTCACTTCCATGACTTTGATGACGATGAGACTGAGCTTGCAATGGCGCACGTCACCGTCACGGCTTTGACGGCCGCTCTGACAGCGGCCGACAGCCGGCCCGGCATTTCCGGACGGCAGCTGTTGCGCGCTTATATCCTGGGCTTCGAAGCGGCAACACGCCTAGGCCGCCTCGTCAATCCGCTCCACTATAAGGGCGGATGGCATGCCAGCGCCACCCTTGGCGTTTTTGCCGCGGCGGCCGCTAGCGGACAGATTCTTGGCCTAACCCAGAATGCGATGCGCCATGCTCTTGGAATGGCGGCGTCGTTTGCAGGCGGCCTTCGCAGCAACTTCGGCAGCGATACTAAGCCGCTGCAAGTCGGACAGGCCGTTGCTCAGGGTGTTCTGGCCAGCGAGCTCGCCGCCGAGGGGCTCACCTCGACACCGGGCAGCCTGCTCGGCCCGAAGGGCTATGTCAGCTTGTTCGGAGACGGGGCGGATGCCTCCGCGGTACTTGCTACCTTCGGGGCTCCGTTCGACTTGATCGGACCTGGTCTGACGATCAAGGCGTTCCCTTGCTGTACGGCAGCCCATGCCGCTGTCGATGGCCTTCTGTCGCTGCAGGCAGAGCAGGGATTTAAGGCCGCCGAGATTGAGCGCATCGTTTGCTGGATTGATCCGGCCGTGCCGAACATCCTGGTTTATGAACGCCCGACGACAGGGACCGAGGCCAAGTTCAGTCTGCCGTTCTGCCTAGCCGCGGCAGCGGTCTTCGGCCGCCTCAATGTCACTGAGTTTTCCGACGAGATGGTGGTCCACCCGGATGTCCGGGCGCTGATGGACCGAATTGTGGTGCAGACCGATCCCGATCTGCCGAAGGGCGATAGTGGCATTTCGGTATCTTCCCGCCTTAGCCTCATCATGCAGGATGGCTCCCGCTTGGAACGATTTACGAAGTTCGTTCCGGGAAGCGCCAGCCGTCGTCTTGATCGCGCGCGGTTGTTTGAAAAGTTCGAGGCCTGCACGGGCGCGGTTCTTGGCACGGAGCAGGCGACGGCCGCCTTCGACTCCCTATTGAAGATCAATGAGGTCGATGATTGTCGGACGCTGCTGGATCTCATCTGCAAGCCGGCCGCCCAACCCTTTACTGCATTTGGAAGAACAACCAGCTAAAAGTGAGAGCGAGATGAAGAACGCTGTGAGTGCGCGCCTGTCGGAACGAACCGCCGAGGAGGTCGCAAACACTATCTATAAGCCGGGCATGCAGGCCTTCAGCGATGAGGCCTTCACTGACATGTGCCGCCTGAACCAAGCCCACCTGGTGATGCTGAGCGAATGCGGCTTGGTCAGCCAGGAGGTTGCCACCGGCCTCGCGAAAGCTCTCCTCCAAGCTCAACGAGAGGGCAAGGAGGCGGTTCGTCTCGACCCACAATTCGAAGATCCCTATTTCGCCTTCGAGAACCGCCTTTCGGAAATTGCCGGCCCAAAGCTGACAGGGTGGATCCACATTGGGCGCAGCCGCAATGACATCGGTGCGACCTTGGATCGCCTGCACGCTCGCGCGCTGTGCCTACGGATCCTCGAGCAGCTCGGCAAAGCCCGGAAGGCCTGCCTCACGTCCGCCGAGCAGCATGCCGAGACAATCATGCCGGGCTACACTCATCTGCAGCCCGCTCAGCCGATCACCTTCGGCTATTACCTGACGAACGTGGCGGCGGCGCTTCAGCGAGACTACGACCGGATTGCTGCAACCTATGCGCGGATTAATCTGGCGAGCCTCGGTGCCGCAGCCTTGGCGGGCACGTCCTTTGCCATCAACCGGCAGCGCACGGCCGAACTCCTGGGTTTTGACGGGATCGTCGAGCCGTGCTTGGACGCGGTGGCCTCACGGGATTTTGTGACCGAACTGCTTTGGGCGATCACCGCTATGTCGACGCTTCTGAGCCGCGTGGCTCAGGATCTCTATACCTTCTGCACGCATGAATTCTCGGCCATTGAGTTTCCAGATCGGGTCGCCGGTACATCGAGCATCATGCCACAGAAGAAGAATCCTCTGATGCTTGAGTACTTCCGGGCCTCGTCGGGGCGGAGCATCGGCGCGCTCACATCCGTTCTCGCCAGCGTCAAGGGCAGCAATTACTCGATCGGTCTGGATTCTGTCCGAGAAGGCATTGCCGACGCGTGGTCGGCCTTGGATCAGGTCGTGGATAGTCTTGATCTGCTTCGGCTGGTATTCGAGACGGCCAAGCCGAACGCGGAGTTGCTCCTGCAGCGGTGCCGGACCAATTTCTCAACTGCCACTGATCTCGCCGACGGACTGGTGCGCCAAGCAGGTCTGTCGTTCCGGGAGGCCCATCATGTGGTTGGCGGAGCTGTTCAAATAGCCCTCAACGAGGGGATCGGCGCGTCGGACATCACGGCGGACCTGGTGAACCGGTCAGCTCAGGCCGTTGTTGGCTATAATCTGGCAATTGACGACGCCTTTATCCAAGCCTGCTTGGATCCGGTTCGCGCTGTCGCAGCCCGGACTACCGCGGGCGGCACGGCGCCATCTGAGGTTCGCAGGGTCCTTGAGGAGCAAAGGCAGCGTCTCATCGCCAATCGCGCCGAACTGGCACGGAGAGTGGCTCAGGTCGAGGAAGCGCAAAAGCGCCTGGAGGCAGGGATGACAGCCCTGACTTGATATCCTGTGCTGAGATGCCGCCGGACAATCCAATGTGCGTCCGGTGGGATTTCATTCAGGCAGCGGAGTTCCCGATCTGCCAGACCGGGGCAGGAACAGCCTCAATTGAACTGAATAACAGGGCCTCTTTCTTGACTGACAACTGACCTCTTTGATAGGCTTCGCAACATGTCATCTGTTCTGCCTTTCCGCGATGAGCGCTCCCTGGTCCTGCAACTGCGCGATGCGATCAGCACCATGATTGAAGAGCGGGGGCTGCAGCCGGGTGACCAGCTACCCACAGAAGCCGAGCTGACTCAGACGTTCCGGATTTCCCGTCCGGCCCTGCGAGAGGCGCTGAAGCTTTTGGAGCAGGACGGGACGATCTACGTCAAACATGGCAAGGGCCGCTACGTCTCGGCAATGGCGACCCTACAGGTTGAGCGCCCGATCACGTGTTTCGAGAGCGTCACGGACATGGTCCGTCGGTTCGGCTACAAGCCGACAAACAAGGTGCTGTCCGTTGCTGAGGAGGCCCCACCGGAAGAGGTGCAGACCGCCTTGCGCTTGGATGCACGCGCGCGTGTGATCCGGCTCGAACGTCTGCGCATGCAGGGCAAGGAGGTGCTTGTCTACTGCATCGACTACATCCCCAGGGTGATCATTCCAGACCACGTCTCTGATATCGATTGGAGTGGCTCTGTTTTGAACCTCTTGGAGCGATACCGCCAGCGGCCTTCGATGTCGACGGCCTCCGCCAGTGCGGTCCTGCTCCCGCAGGAGGTTAGCGATCGAAACAACCTTCATGACTTTGGATCGGCATTTCTGGTGACCGAGGTGGCCTACACCCCTGTTGGGACGCCTGTCCTCTTCTCAAAAGATTATCATCGGGGAAGCCGGTTTACCTTCAGCTTCGTCCGCAAGTAGATCAAACCGGCGGCGTCTTGGACCATCGGCTTGAGCAATGCCTTCCCTTGCGCATCCCGGCCAAGGCGAGGGGTAGCTCTACAGCTGAAGGGCCGGTGATGACTGGCAATACAGCCGCATCTCAACTGGACAGCCTCCAGCTGAATCGCCTGTGAAAGAGCTCTTGAGGGGGCTTCTCATCCCGCCGCTTACGAGGAATCTCAAATGCAAAAACCCAAAGTGGCCGTAATTGGAACGGGTGGCACCATCAGCTCACTGGCCGAAAGCTCTATCGAGGTGCTCGATTACGGCGCCGGCGGCCCTCTGCATGCCGACCAGCTGATCGCGCGATTTCCCGAGGTTCACGAGGTGGCCGACGTCCATCCGGTCCGCTTCAGGGCTCTGCCCAGCTTCAACATCTTCTTTCCGGAATGGAAGGACCTTCTCCTGTTGATGGATGATCTGGTGCAAAGCCATCCGGATCTTGCCGGGATTGTGATCACCCATGGGACAGGATCTCTTGAGGAGACAGCGTACTTTCTCTCCCTGACCACGAAGGTTTCCGTGCCAATCGTGCTCGTCGGCGCACAACGGCCGGCCAGTGCTCTGTCGAGCGACGCGGGGATGAACCTCGTGAACGCCATCCGAGTGGCGGCCTCGCCCGATGCACGTGGCATGGGGGTCCTCGTGCTGCTCAATGACGAGATCCATGCTGCCCGCGAGGTCACCAAGACCTCTACGTTCCGTCTGCACGCCTTCCAGTCGCCGGACTTCGGAATCCTCGGCCATGCCGATGGCGATGCGGTTGTCTTCTATCGCAAGCCTGTCCGCAGGGCAGCGCCTGAGACCGAGTTCGACGTCAGGACGCTCGAGGCTCTGCCACGCGTGGACATCCTTTATTGCTATAGCGGCTCGGATGGAACGGCCGCTCGCGCCTTCATCGCAGCCGGCGCCAAGGGCATCGTCTCGGCAGGATTCGCTCCCGGCTTCACGGCGGATGCCGATGCCGCCGTGCTGGCCCAGGCCGTTCACGAGCAGGGCGTCGTGGTCGTGCAGGCGAGCCGCGCCGGCTCAGGCCGGACCTTCAAGGGCAAACGATCACAAGACAACGGCTTTCTCGTCGCGGACAATCTCAGTTCCGTGAAAGCGCGCCTTCTCCTTTCCCTCGCCCTGACAGTCACGGACGATTCTGCCGAGATCGAGCGGATATTCCTGACCTATTGAGCAAGACCAGCAGCCCACTCAACTGATTATCCGACAGGACGAAGGAGCCGCCTATGACCGCCATCAATCCCTCCCAGCTCTGCGGAATGAACTTTCATTATTTCCGCCATCCTCTCGTGCGCTTTCTTGATGACGCCGCCGCTATCGGATTGACCAAGGTTGAGATCTGGGGAGCCTCACCGCATTTCTATGTGGCGGACGAGCCCTTGAGCGCTGCCCGGCAGCTCAAATCGGCGATCCGTGAACGGGGCATGGAGCTAACCTGCTTTACCCCGGAACAGTGCATCTATCCGATCAATCTGGCGTCTCGGGAGGATGCAGTACGCAACCGCAGCATCCGATACTTTCTAGATAGCCTGAATGCCTGTGTTGAAATGGAGAGCCCGTATCTGCTGATCACACCGGGCTGGGGATACGCCAATGAGGAGATAGGCCCCGCGTGGCGGCGCTCGGCAGACGCGCTGGGCGTGATTGCGAGACATGCGGAGAAACTGGGCGTCGATCTTCTGCTCGAGCCACTCACTCCGACTGAGTCGAACATCATCAATACCGCTAAGGACTTGCGGCGGATGCTGGACGAACTTGCGTCGCCGACGGTGAAGGCGATCCTCGATACCGTTGCAATGGCCGTGGTTGGCGAAACCGTTCGCGACTACGTTGCTCAAGTCGGAGCCGAACTTCGTCACGTCCATCTCATCGATGGTGATATGGAAGGCAGCCATCTCGCCTGGGGTGACGGCTCCCTCCCGCTCGACGACTATATCCGCGACCTCAGTGACAGCGGCTACTCGGGAGCCCTATCTTTCGAGTTCACCAGCCCGCGCTACTGGTTGGCCCCCCTTCCTCCCATGCGCAAAAGCTTCGAGGTTGTGCAAAAGGTAATTCACACCGTCTGATCCTAGTGCGAGAGCAGAGATCGGCGACCGGAAGCCTGGCCTCCCTGCACGCTGTTCCAAGCCGGATGACGCATACCTCAAGGAAATCTGCCGATGACCGAAGTAAGAGCCGTTGCATGGGACATCGACGGCACTCTAGTGGACAGCAAGCCGCTGCACCATGCTTGTCTCGGCATGGTGTCACAGCGGTACGGCGTCAACCTCGGCTCAGAGTCGCAGGAGCGGTTCCTTGGTCGCGACATGAGCTGGGCTTGGCAGGCACTAGAGCCAGGTTTTCCGTCCGAGCTAAGGTTTGTGACCTGGCTCAATGAGATCATCAACGCTTATGTCGAGAGGTCGTCCACGCTTGTTGCCCGACCTTTCGTTCTTGAGGCCATGCAGGCGCTGCAGGAGGCCGGGATACGCCAAGTTTGCGTATCCAATTCCGAACGCCGCATTGTAGACGCCAATCTTGCAGCACTCGGCATCTGCGATCTCCTTGACTTCTCTATCAGCCGAGATGACGTTCCGGTCGGAAAGCCTGACCCGCTACCTTACCTCGAAGCTTGCCGTCGCCTGAATTGCGCGCCCAGCGAAGTAGTCGCCATCGAGGACAGTCAAAGTGGCTTACAATCAGCCCAGGCAGCAGGGCTCAAGACAGTCTTCATTGCTTGTAATGAGCAGGATCTGAGCATAAGGCGTAAGGTGGTGGAGTCGGTCCTTAGCATGTGCCGTGCTGACAACATCGTCGCTGCAGGCGTTTGACCGTACGCTGCGAATCCGGGACGGAGCCAACTTGCGGCTCAGCTATTTCGCTCACCAAAGCAGTCATGCAAGCGTCGCCTTCATCCTGAAGGGGCCGATCGTTAATCCTTAGCCGGCGATGCGCAGACAAAGCCACCTTTAATTGCCGCTAGCAGCGGCCTCTCACCACCTGTCTAATTGAGCCTGGCACTGAGTGGACACGGAGCGGAGCGCGCGAAAGCGGCACGCACTCGATGGCATTTCGCCCTGGGAAGGGTCTCTGCTTGTTGTCACTCCGGCAGAATACGCTCCAAGGCGGCACCTTTCCACTTGACACAGCACCAAGTTTGCAGTCTGTTGTCAGACGACTGGCAAGGCGTTGGACCTACCAGCTGCCGACCAACCTCTTCCGATTGAGAGATGCCTCATGCTGAACTTTGATGAACAACGCTTCGTGCGGATCCAGTCCGGCGCGGTTGCCCACGCTAACGGAATTCGCAGCGCCATCACGGAATGCTTGGAGAACGGTGCTGAAAACATCTTCTTCCTGGGCACCGGCGGCGCGGCCATCCTGATGATGCCGGCTTCGCAACTGCTTCAGCGCCAGTCCGCTTTCCCGACCTACCTGGAGATGTCCGCCGAGCTCGTGCTCACGGGTCATCAGGCGCTTGGTCCGAAATCGATCGTTGTCATCCCGTCGCTTTCCGGCACCACGAAGGAAAGCATCGAGGTCATGAACTACTGCAGGGGGAAGGGCGCGAAGGTCATCAGCCTGATCGGCCACGCCGAGACGCCGCTCGCCAGGGGCGCGGATTACGCCTTCGTCAACTTTGCCGAGGACGATACCTCTTGCGAGTCCTTCTATGTGCAGTCTCTACTGATCGCGCTCTCCGTCATGCACGTGCGCGGCGAGTACCGGGAATACAACGACACGGTTCAGGAGATCGTGCGGCTCCCCCACGCTCTGCTCGAAGTGAAGCGCGCTTACGAGGAGCGTGCCGAGCAATTCGCCGAGGCTATCAAGGACGAGCCTTACCACATCGTTACCGGTGCCGGCACGACGTGGCCCGAGGCGTTCTACTACGGCATGTGCATTCTGGAAGAAATGCAGTGGATCCGCACCCGTCCGGTTCACTCCTCCGACTTCTTCCATGGCACGCTTGAGCTGGTGGAGAAGGGCGTCAGCGTCCTGCTCTTCAAGGGCGAGGATGCTTCCCGTCCCCTCGTGGAGCGCGTCGAGCGCTTCCTGCCGGCCTACACGGACAAGGTTCGTGTGCTCGACACCGCCGAGTTCGCCCTGCCGGGCATCTCCAACCATGTTCGCGCCCTGATCTCCCCGGTGGTGCTGGCCACGGTTCTCGAACGCATAAGCGCTCACCTGGAGCTGAAGCGCAATCATCCGCTCACCACCCGCCGCTACTACAAGCGCGTGGCGTACTAAGCCTGTCCTCCCAAACTTATCGGCGCCAGGTCATCTTGGCGCCGGTCTTTTTGCCACGAGGGGAAACCAATGAGCACATTCGAGTTTGCCGTGGTCGGCGATAACTGCATCGATCGCTTCATGCCTCCGGTCGGTCTGTCCCTGATCGGCGGCAACGCGGTTAATGTCGGTGTGCAGCTCAGTAGGCTCGGGCACAGGGTCGCCTATTTTGGAGCGGTCGGGGACGATAGTGATGGCCGTCGCATGATGGCCTGCTTCCACGAGAACGGCCTCGTCACTGACCATGTGCAGGTTGTGGACGGCATCACTGCCTACACGAACATAGAGGTCGACGAGGCCGGCGATCGCATCCTGGCGTTCGAGGATTTCGGCGTCTGCAAGGGCTATCGACCGACCAGCCGCGACATTGAGAGTCTGGTTCGTCTGCGCCACGTTCACATCGGCTGGCTCGATGATGGTGGCGTGTTGAGGCAGGCTCTGAGAGCGGCGGGCGTCAGCGTCTCACAGGACGTGTCCGTCAACGCGGACCCCACCAACCTCGGCGTCGAGGGCCTCGACGTAGCCTTTGCGTCAGCTGGAGCCGACCGGGACCGGGCGGATTATCTGCTTCGCACCCTGCTCAAGGAGGGAGCCAAACTTGCTGTCGTGACGTGCGGCTCTCTCGGCAGCATGGCGTCGGACGGCAAGGTCCGAGCTCAGACTGCGATCCGGCCGGTGGAGGTCGTTGACACCACAGGAGCTGGCGACAGTTTCATTGCTGGGTTTCTTTCGGCGCGCTCTTTCGGAAAAGACCTACAAGCGTGTTTGGAACAGGGGCGCGACGTGGCAGCGGAAACGTGCCGCCATATTGGAGGCTTCCCACAGGAGCCGGTAGCGCTTGGCCCTCATCCGCTGCCATGAGCCTCTTCACCTACCGAGAGGCGGAATTCCGACAATCCGAAAAAGTTTTGGTTGAAAGCTACATCAAAATGTAGCAAATCTATCAAACGACGACAATACCGCTATTCCTCCCTGACTGGGCGGCCGCTGTGATGATCCGCAGCGTCCGTCACTTTTTTGGATGAGGTCTGATGTATCACCCTTCTTCGACGCTTCCGCTGCCCGAGCGGACGCCGGTCCCGGTCTTCGATCTGGCGATTGCCGGAGCCAGCGGCGATCTCGCCATCCGCAAGCTCTTCCCAGCCCTCGTGCAGCGCATCTCGGAGGGCGTGATCCCTGAAGCCAGCCGCATCGTCGGTATCGTGCGCTCGGGCGAGGCGGAGGAGAGCCTGAAGGCCGGCACCGCCGTCCGCCTTAAAGAGCAGGGCCTGGCGACCGCGGACGTTGACGGCCTGCTGCAGCGCCTCAGCTACGTGCGCGCCGATGTCTCTGACCCAGCCACCATGGCTGATCTGAACGCTCGTCTCGATGATCCAGGCCGGGTGCGCGCCTTTTATCTGGCCACTCCGCCCGGCCTTTTCATTCCGGCTGCCCGCTCGCTCAAGAGCGCAGGCCTGCTTGAGGACGACAGCCGTCTCATCCTGGAGAAGCCCCTCGGCAGGAACTTGGCTTCAGCCCAGGCAATCAATGATGCCGTGGCCGAGGTGCTGCCGGAGAGCCGCACCTACCGCATCGATCATTATCTCGGCAAGGAAACCGTCCAGAATCTCCTGGTCCTGCGCTTCGCCAACAGCCTGTTCGAGCGCTCGTGGTCGCAGCGCGACATCGACCATGTTCAGATCACCGTGGCCGAGACTGTCGGCTTGGAGCAGCGCGCCGACTACTACGATCATGTCGGCGCACTCCGGGACATGGTGCAGAACCATGTCCTGCAGCTCCTGTGCCTGTTCGCCATGGAGCCGCCCAACACCCTCGATGCCGATGCGGTTCGCGACGAGAAGGTGCGGGTTTTGCGGGCGCTCCGACCCATCCAAGGGCGTGACGTGCTCCGCCACACCGTGCGCGGGCAATACACCGCCGGCTCCATTGCGGGCAAGCCGGTGCCCGGGTATGCCGAGGAGCTCGGTCGCGAAAGTGGGACTGAAACCTTCACGGCCCTGCGCTGTGAGATCGACACTTGGCGCTGGGGCGGGGTGCCTATCTACCTGCGCACCGGCAAGCGCATGGGGGCACGCTGCTCCGAAATCGCGATCACCTTCAAGAGCGTGCCGCACTCGATCTTCCGCGGCGATCCCGAGCCCAACCGGCTCGTCATCCGGGTCCAGCCGGACGACGGTGTCCAGTTGCAGTTCATGATGAAGGTGCCCGGCAGCGGGCGTCTCAAGCTGGTGCCGCGCACGCTCGATCTGCGCTACGATACGGCCTTTGGCGAACGCACGCCTGATGCCTATGAGCGCCTTCTCACTGATGTGATCCGGGGTGACCAGACCCTGTTCATGCGCCGCGACGAGGTGGAGGCGGCCTGGAGCTTTATCGATCCGATCATCGAGGGATGGAGCGAGCATTACGCGACGCCCCACCGCTACGCGGCCGGCACGTTCGGGCCGTCGCAGGCGGTCGGCATGATCGAGCGCGACGGGCGCAGCTGGGCCGACCCGGAGGTGCAGGGGTGATGGGAGTGGCCCTCGACCTCGTCCGCGGCCCCGACCTGCAGCAAGTCTCGCAGCGTCTAGCGAGCGATGTCGCCGGCGTTCTCCGACAGGCTGTCAACGAACGGGGACGGGCGGCTCTCGCCGTGCCGGGTGGGACAACACCTCGGGAGTTCCTGACGCGGCTGGGGCAGCACGATCTGCCGTGGCAGGCCATCACGGTCGTCCCGACCGACGAGCGGGATGTTCTGCCGGATGATCCCCGCTCCAATGAGCGCATGATCCGGGAATGTCTCCCTTTGGAGCCAGGAAGCCTCGTGCCGCTTCGCGCCGCTGGCGGCTCCCTCGACGAGACCGCCGCAGCCCTTGCGAAGCGCGTAAGCGCTCTGGCACCCCTTGACGTCCTGGTCGTCGGCATGGGGCTGGATACTCACATCGCCTCGCTCTTTCCGGGCGACCGGAGGCTTGATCAGGCCAGGAGAGAGGCGACTCCGGCCGTACTTGCGGCTCATCCAGCCAATTTGGAGCCGAGGCTGTCCCTCGGACCGCTTCTCCTGACCAGAGCACGCTGGAAGGCGCTGTTGATCTCCGGCCAGGACAAACTGGCTGCTCTGAACCGCGCCCTCGGCTCGGCCGACCCGGGTACCGCACCGGTCCGTCTCCTGTTCGAGAACGGCGTTCCGCCCCGCGTCTATTTTGCCGAATGAAGGTTGCCATCATGTCGTTTGCGCCCACCTCGAAAGTCCTTGAAGACGTCGCAGCCCGCATCAGTGCCCGGTCTGGCGATCTGCGGCGGGAGTACCTGGAGCGGATCGACGAGGTCCGCCGCTCTCATCCACCCCGACGCAAGCTTTCGTGCGGCAATCTCGCCCACGCGGCGGCAGCCTGCACGGCCAACGAGAAGATGGCGGTCGCCACCGGCACGGTGCCGAACCTCGGCATCGTGACGGCCTACAACGACATGCTCTCGGCCCATCAGCCCTTCGCCACCTATCCGGACCTGATCAAGGCGGAAGCGCGAGCCCTGGGGGCCACCGCCCAGGTGGCGGGCGGCGTGCCGGCCATGTGCGACGGCGTCACACAAGGGCAGCCCGGCATGGAGCTATCGCTGTTCTCCCGCGACGTGATCGCGATGTCGACGGCGATTTCTCTCTCGCACAACGTCTTCGACGGCGCCCTCATGCTCGGCGTGTGTGACAAGATCGTGCCGGGCTTGGTGATGGGCGCGCTGTCCTTCGGCCATCTGCCGACCGTGTTCGTGCCCGCGGGCCCCATGCCGACGGGACTGTCGAATGACGAGAAGACGCGCGTGCGCCAAGCCTACGCGACCGGCGAAGTGGGGCGGGAGGCACTGCTGGCCTCCGAGATGAAGAGCTATCACGCCCCCGGCACCTGCACCTTCTACGGCACCGCCAACTCCAACCAGATGATGATGGAGATCATGGGCTTGCACGTGCCGGGTGCCGCCTTCGTGCCTCCGGGAACGCCGCTGCGCGATGCCCTCACCCGGGAGGCCGTGCGCCTGTCGATCGAGGCTGTGCGGGCGCCGCAAGGAGTGCGGGGCCTGGGCGAGCGCCTGGGACCAAAGGCGTTCGTAAACGCCATCGTAGGCCTGCATGCCACCGGCGGCTCCACCAACCACCTGCTTCATCTGGTGGCCATGGCGCGGACAGCCGGGCTCGCGATCACCTGGGAGGACTTCTCGGACCTCGCTGATGCCGTCCCGCTCCTGGCCCGGGTCTATCCCAACGGTCCTGCGGATGTGAACCAGTTCCACGCCGCCGGTGGCATTGCATTCGTGATCCGGGAGCTGCTGCGGGGCGGCCTTCTGTTCCGCGACGTGGAGACCATGGCGGGAGCCGATCTGGCCGCCTATGCGCGCGAGCCCTGGCTTCAGGATGGAGAACTCGCCTACCGGGATCTGTCCGGTGACGTGATTGAGCCATCCATTCTGCGGCCTGTCGACGATCCCTTCCAGGTCACTGGAGGACTGGCACTGCTCACCGGCAATCTCGGCCGGGCGGTGGTCAAGACCTCGGCCGTGCGTCCGGAGCGGCTGGCGCTCACCGCGCCCGCGCGGGTGTTCGAGAGCCAGGAGGCGTTCCTGGAAGCGTTCAAGGCCAATCAGTTCGACCGCGATACGGTCGTGGTGGTGCGCCAGCAGGGGCCGAAGGCGAACGGCATGCCGGAGTTGCACGGGCTCATGCCGGCCCTGGGCGTACTGGAGAATCGCGGACTGCGGGTGGCACTCCTGACGGACGGACGGTTGTCCGGGGCCTCGGGCAAGATCCTCAGTGCAATCCATGTGACGCCGGAGGCTCAGAGTGGTGGAGTCATCGGGCTTGTGCAGGACGGGGACCTGATCACCATCGATGCGTCCGAAGGTCGTCTCGAGGTTGCAGTCGATGCGGACACACTGGCGACGCGCATTCCGACGCGCTCGAATGCCGTGGCCGGTGGGCTGTCTCTGGGGCGTGATCTGTTCTCGGCCTTTCGGACAACCGTGGGCCCAGCCGATCTGGGCGCGGCCAGCCTCTGGCCGGAGGCAGCATCAGCCTGAAGCACCCAATCGAACCTTGCCGCAGGGGGACCACCGATGTCTGAAGCCAGCCAGATCGCCGCAATCCTGGGCCAGGGGCCCGTTATCCCGGTCATTCTGGTCGAGGACGTGGCCGATGCCGTGCCGCTCGCCAAGGCGCTGGTCGCCGGCGGCGTACGCGTGCTGGAGGTGACGCTCAGGACCGAGGCTGCGCTCGAAGCAATCCGCCGCATCCTCGCCGAGGTTCCCGATGCCATCGTGGGGGCCGGAACCGTGCTCACGCCGGCCCAGCTGGATGCGGTCGCCACTCTCGGGGCTGCCTTCGCGGTCAGTCCCGGCGCCACGCCGGCTCTCCTGGACGCAGCGGCGAATTCGCCCGTGCCGCTCCTGCCGGGCACGGCCACGGCCAGCGAGGTCATGGCGGTGCTGGAGCGCGGCTACACCCACATGAAGCTGTTTCCGGCCGAGGCCGTGGGTGGTGCGGCTCTGCTGAGTTCACTGGCCTCGCCGTTGCCGGCCGCCCGCTTCTGCCCGACCGGCGGGATCAATCCGGAAAAGGCCAAACGATATCTCGCCTTGCCGAATGTGGTCTGCGTGGGCGGATCATGGTTGGCGCCGCGGGATGCCATCCGTCAGGGCGACTGGGGCCGGATCACCGATCTGGCTCGGGCGACGCTGTGTCTGAAAGAGAACAGCCCACAATGAACGGCATCCATTGCTTGGATATCTCAGGGGGGCGCGTTCTGCCATGTGAGCATCAGACGATAGAGGATGCCATCCGCAGGCATAGGGACCTTGGACGCAACTCGCCAAGTGCCCGGCTCATGGCACCAACAGCGAGAGCCCATTCAGTTTGACGTTCTGCCTGCAAGAAGTTGCAGTCTTCAGTTCGCACAGGAGAATGATTGATGTTGCGTATTGCCAAGAGGCCCACTCAGGACGGGACTTTTACGGTCTACGTGGATGCGAAGGCCGTGGCGTGGGGCCTCACCAACTCGGCTGCTGACGATTTGATCGACAAATTGATGCGCGCTCCGGATGCAGCCGATGCCATGCTTTGAGCTTACATTCCGTGTCCCGCCTGATCGTTTCCTCGAGCAGAGCAAAACCGCAGTCGAGCGGGCGACGTGATGGAAATGCACTGGGAGCATCACGAGTATGGCGCTGACGGGCATCTCGTCGCGCGCTATAAAAGCTACCAGACCTTCGATCCCGAGCATCGGGTCCAACGCAGTGGCTGGTGCAAGTACGATCATGAAGCCAGCTTCATCATTCCAGGGTGGGGCAGCGGTCCGCTCGATGAAGCATAACGGCCCATTACGTCGCGGACCGCTTTTCGCGCACGCTTTTCTTGCCTCTCTCCAGCGACCGGATCTTCTCTGGTCCACGCTCCAGGGCAACCAGCACCGCCAGGATGTCGATGATGGCAAGATGAGTGAGGCGCGAGGTCATCGAGGCATAGATGGTCTCATCGTCGTGAACGTCGGTTGACAGCGTCAGATTGCAGTGGCGCGTCAAAGGCGAGCCGCCTGTGGTGATGCCGATGACTTGGGACCCGGCGTCCCGGG
Source organism: Microvirga medicaginis (assembly GCF_052658925.1). Classification (NCBI taxonomy): domain Bacteria; kingdom Pseudomonadati; phylum Pseudomonadota; class Alphaproteobacteria; order Hyphomicrobiales; family Methylobacteriaceae; genus Microvirga; species Microvirga medicaginis. The sequence continues at coordinate 79,260 of NZ_JBQWEL010000012.1, forward strand.
CGATCTCGACCGACCGGATCAGATCGAGCGTCCGCCCCCCGGCCGAGATGGCGACAACCACGTCCGAGGGACCAAGCAATGCTGCCGACATGGCGTGGACGTGAGGATCCGAGTACGCGACCGTCGGAATTCCGAGCCTGAAAAACTTGTGCTGGGCGTCGAGCGCCACGATCCCGGAACTGCCCTGCCCGTAGAACTCGATACGAGCCGCGCGCGTCAGGATGGCGACCGCTGATTTGAGAATGCCGCTGTCGAGTCGATCGCGCAGGGAAAGGAGGGCGCTGACGGACCTGTCGACGACCTTCGCGGCGGCGACCCCGATAGGATCATCGGCCCTGACGTCTTGATGGACGAACGGTACGCCGCCCCCAAGGCTGCGGGCCACCTGGATTTTGAACTCCTTCCAGCCCGAAAACCCGACCGACTTACAGAACCGTGCCACCGTTGGCTCGCTGACGCCCGCGGCCTTGCTCAGAGCCTCGATTGAGAGCTCCAGCACACCTTGCGGGGCGTTCAGGACGTAGTCGGCGACCCGAGCTTCCGACCGACTCAGGCTGTCGCGAGCAGCCTCGATTTGAGCCAGAAGACTAGTGGGGCTTTGATCCATTGTGACGTCCATTAGACCGTTGGCAACTTAACCGAGAACAAAGAGAGTAGTTGATCGGATATACTCATCATTCGTACCAGCCATCCCCCAGCGTACATTGTGCAAGTACGTAGCAGGTTTATCCCAAAAGGGGAAAATTACAGCTTAAGCCTCAGCCCTTGGCCCTGCGCGGCCAGCACGGCTGCGATCGTTTCGAACGTCGCATTCCGGGGCACCGTCATGTCTGGATGGCGCCCGTTTGGCCATGTGATTATTGATGATGCTTGGGCCTAGCGGGGCGGGTGCAGATCCTATGGGGGTGGATAGCGATCCGCTCAATGGCAGAGTGAGGTTGCTGTACACCCACTCTGGAGGCGACCCATGTCGATCGATCCCCGGCCCACGCAGACCGCTATCCATACCAATCTTAGCGCCATTTTCGTCTCGATGGAGCTCAGTCGCTCCGTCTGGCTGATCACCTCGCTCTCGCCGGGTGCTGGGGAGAAGATGTCCAAGCACAGCGTCCGGAGCGGAGATGTGGCCGAACTCCTGGCGCGGTTTGCCCAGCTCAAAGAGAAGGCGCGGGTTCGAACCGGGCAGATCTTTCCGATCATCGTCATTCAAGAGGCGGGTCTTGATGGCTTTTGGACCCATCGTGTTCTGCAGCGCGAGGGCATCGAGAGCTATGTCGTGGATCCTGCTTCGATCGCAGTCTCGCGCCGGCGCCGGCGGGCCAAGACCGACCGCATCGACGGCGAAGCCCTGGTGCGCACTCTCATGGCCTACAAGCGCGGAGAGCCCCGCGTGTGCGCCATGGTCCAAGCGCCAAGTCCGCAAGAAGAAGATCGTCGCCGCTTGGTCCGTGAACGCAAGACGCTGATGGTCGAACGGGTCGCACACGTCAATCGGATCAAGGGATTGCTCTTTGCGCAGGGAGTTACCGACTATGAGCCCCTGCGCGGCAACCGACGGCAGCGGCTTGAACAGCTCATGACAGGAGATGGTCGGCCTCTCCCGGACCACCTGAAGAGGCAGATCAGCCGCGAACTTGATCGGCTGGAGCTGATCCTCCAACAGATCAACACCGTCGAAGCTGAGCGGGATGCTCTGTTCGTCGCAGCGGCAGACAACGGGCAGCGACCCTCACCGGCAGCGATCCTGATGAGCTTGAAAGGCATCGGCACAGAATTCGCGGGTGTTCTTTGGCTGGAGGGTCTCTTCCGCCATTTCGACAATCGACGGCAGATCGCGTCTTATGCCGGATTAGCGCCGACGCCCTGGCAGAGCGGCTCCATCGATCGGGAACAAGGCGTCTCAAAAGCCGGCAATCCGCGGTTGCGAACCACCATGATCCAGTTGGCCTGGCTCTGGCTGAGACACCAGCCGCAATCGGCCCTGGCCACCTGGTTCCGCCACCGCGTTGAGCTCAACGCCGGTCGGATCCGACGGGTGATGATTGTCGCGATGGCGCGGAAGCTCCTCATCAGTCTGTGGCGGTACGTCACTCTTGGGATGCTTCCCGAAGGCGCTGCCTTGCGAACCGCATAGGCAGTGGACCTCGTTCCTTTAATCCGCGAGACCTGATCAGTCTTGCAGGATCCAGGCGGACGAACCGCAGATATGAAGGGCTAAATGCCGAGGTGCAGAATGGTCGCGTCCACCTGAGCCTTTCCCGACGCATGCGGGATATTGGTGCGGCCGCGAGAAGCGGCGACCGGATGTGAGTTTCCAGCGGCGACGGCGCCGTTGTGCAACTGGCTCGGCACTGTCAGGTTGGTAACAGCTCGGGGCCTGTGGCAGGGTCTTGGGCATGAGCACGACCTCCAACCCTTATCGCGGCTACCGCTTTCCGGCTGACATCATCAACCAGGCGGTCTGGTTGTATCACTGCTTCAGCCTCAGCCTGCGCGAGGTCGAGCTGATCCTGGCGGCGCGAGGCATTGAAGTCAGCTACGAGACTATCCGTGAATGGAGCCTGCGCTTCGGACGCGCCTATGCCAACCGCCTCAAGCGGCGGCGCCCGAAACCCGGAGACAAATGGTTTCTGGATGAGGTGTTCGTTCGCATCCGAGGCAAACTGCATTATCTCTGGCGAGCCGTCGATCAGTATGGGCACGTGCTTGACGTTCTGGTCCAGAGCCGGCGCAACAAGAAGGCAGCCAAGTGCTTCTTTCGCAAGTTGCTGAAGGGTTTGTGCTATGTGCCAAGGGTCATCGTGACCGATAAACTCGGATCCTACGGCGCTGCCAAACGCGAGATCTTGCCCGGCGTCGAACATCGGCAGAGTCGGTATCTGAACAATCGCTGTGAAGTCTCGCACCAACCAGTTCGAAGACGTGAGCGTCACATGAGGCGGTTCAAATCAGCCCGGCATGCCCAGCAGTTTCTCGCCGCTCACACCCCGATCCACAACCTCTTTCAACTCCGCCGTCATCGACTCTCGTCCAGTGAGTATCGGGCTGCGCGCGAACACGCATTTGCGACCTGGCGTGACGCGACAGGGACAGCGCTCGTGGGCTAGTTGGGACTGCTTGATGGCTGTCTCGGTGCCAGCTTCGTCTTCTCGCGTCAACTTGACAGTACCTGCCAACGGCCAAATTCTGCAGCTCGCATCTGATAAGAAGCCAGAATAACTGACAGCCTGACACAAGCGCTCAAGCACCCGCGTCACATGGCTTGCCGAGCACCTCCTAATCCCGCCTAGACGGCTCATGGCTCCGATCGCCGGTCCTGGATCATTGCCGCAATCTCCGGCCTGTTCTCCGCCAGCCAGTGCATGGCATCAGACTGGTTGATGTCGCAGTCGAGCGCGTCCCAAGTGGGGTCCTCGAGCGACTCGTCCCGCAGTCGCGTGGTGGCATAAGTGACCAGCTGATGAAGACCCTCATAGCCGGGATGCGTCTCGAGCGCGTCGGCAACCCACGTGCTGGACCAGCCCTGTCCGGCAAGGTGCAGAATGCTCTGCCGGTCGGCCGCGCGAAACCATGGCGTCGCATCGAATTCAAGGGCTAGGGCATTGTCGGCAGTATGGCACGAGGCTCGGATCATCATCGCGCACCTCCCGGATCAGCTATCTGGCAACCATTCTACCACATACCAGCATCAGGATTGTGCTGACACGGGCATGTTCATAAGCAGAGTTGCGTGCTCGTCCTAACCATCATTGAGCGGGTGCAGATCGCGGACCATCTGGTGGAGGCGGGAGATATCCAGATGGGTGTAGATCTGGGTGGTCTCGATGCCAGCGTGTCCCAGCAGCTCCTGCAGTACGCGCAGGTCGGTGCCGCCTGAATGCATGTGGGTGGCAAAGGCATGCCGCAAAACGTGTGGTGAGACTCGCTCAGGGCTTGCTAGTCCCGCGGCGACAGCGGCCTCCTTGATCTCCAGCAGGGCAGCCTGTCTCGTCAAAGCCTTCGTGCCGTTTCGGACGGAGTGGAACAGCCAAGGGGAGGGTGCTCCGCCGGAATAGGCAGCCGCGAGCTTCTGCCACTGGGCAATTGCCTCGATCGCGCGATCGTGCAGGGGCACGAGCCGCTGCTTGTCACCCTTGCCGCGCACCAAAAGCATCCGGGTGCCGGGAGGGGCGGCATCGGAGGGCAAAGACAGAGCCTCACTGATGCGCATGCCCGAGGCATAGAGCGTCTCGAACAGGGCGGCCCGACGGGCATAGCCGGCCTGACGGTAGAGGCCCATTGAGGGATCGGCCGCGAGCTTGTGGGCGGTTTCCAGGAGAGCCTCCGTCTCGGCAATAGAGAGGACGAAGGGCATCTTCCTCGGCCGACGCATGGCTGACATGGTGGACGTCGGATCGCGTGAGCCAAGTTCCTCGGTGATCAGGAAACGATGGAGCCCCCGGACCACGGTGATGCGCCGAGCCACCGTCGATCCGGCATAGCCGCGCTGATCAAGATCGGCGATGTAGTCCCGGACCTGTTCAAGGCCGACATCATTCAGTCCAAGACTGTTCTCATCGAGCCAGGCGAGATAACAGTTGAGGTCATCAGTGTAGGTGTCGATGGTGCCGGCTGATGCACCAAGCTCCGTCGCCAAGGCATCGAGCCACAGCTGGGCCAGCCGTCGGTTTGAGCGCATGAATTCCTCCTCAGCCGGAGGATCATGGCACAGCACAGGTTACAGACTTCTTGTCAAAAACCCTCGTCAACGAAAGTCGCGTGTAGATCACCGATAGGCATGTCTCAGCCCTCCCGATAGAGATGTCACGCTCGTTCTGACGCTGACGCACTCTACGTCGAGTTCGAACGATGCCGGTGATCGGGTGAGCACACGAGAGTGAGGGCATCTGGAGACAGTTATTCGCGTTCGGGATGGGCGGATCAGCATCGCGCAAGCCGCCAAAGAGTTCGGGTTCAGGTTCAGTGGGTAGGGATGTAGGACTATCCTATGAACCGGCGCGCCGGCTCGTACACGGCCCACCGCACGCAAAGTTCGGCATAGTTCACGCCCACCGCCTGGGTGCGGACCAGAACCTGCCGATCGTCAGGCTTCGGCACTGAATGAGTTTCGAGCTTGGGCTGCTCGTAACCACCCGCTTGGTGAATGACCACTTCGTACATGAACTCTGACGCCATCATCTTTCCGCCTACGGTTTCAACGTGAAACTCCCACGCCGGCGCCGCTTATCATGGGCGTCGGCGCAGGGCTCCGACGATCGGTCCCATCGGCATGAGCGCATCCATCCTCTCTAACGAAGGGGCATAGAGGCTGGAGACACTTCCATCCAGGAACAGTGCATCGGCACAGCCGAGCTCGTCTCGGAACAAATGAGCGAATGTGCTGAACGTGACCGGATCTTCTGAAATCGCAAACACGACCGTGTGCTGGTCTTTCACCCCGATACCGTTACGGATTTTTCGCGAGGTGCTTTGTTCCGAAAACCGAGGGTGGATTTGTCCATTGATGACGAGCATCGGGCCCGATTGTGTCGCGAAATCCGGCCTGATTTTTCGCTTCAGATAGGCTCCTGTCTCAAGCACGCCTGCCTGACGGCCTTTGACATAAAAGATGCCATTCGGCTTGAGGTGGAAGTTTCCGGGTCCGTTCCTGGTGTTGGCCGCCTTCAGTTGCTTTCCGTTTTCGACGTAAAGTCCCACCGGTGAGCGATCCTCATCGTACATGCCGGCGTTCATTGCGAAAGCAACGCGTGCACCCTCCGGTGTCTCTTTCAACCGATCGAACGAGCCCAGCACATCCCCGCCTGGCCCGCGCCAGAACAGCCTCACCTCGTATTGTCGTAGATCCGCCGTGCAGACCACGAAGGTGCTGTCAGCAAATTGGACTGGTCGACATGGATCACCCTCAGGCTGAGCCGCTGCTCGTCCGGTAAGCAGGCCAACGGAAACGAGGATCGCAAACAGGATGATGGCGGTCCAGGAGAGCAAGCCGTCCAGAGTGAGGCTGATAGATTTCATTTTCAGCTTAGGTCCTTTCAGTGTCCGAGATACCGTTCCCGCAGGTGAGCGCGGAAGACTTCCGCAGTGAGCGGTTGGCCGGTTGCAGAAACCAAAAGCTGATCGACTGTCAGCAGGCTCCCCTTCGAATGAACATTGGCGCGCAGCCATATCCGAAGCGGTGTGAAATCCCCCTTTGCCAAGCCAGGGAGGATGTCTGCATCGGCCTGGCTGGCGGCCCTGAAGAGTTGGGCCGCCGTCATGGCGCCAAGCGTGTAGGTTGGGAAGTATCCCCACGCGCCACCGGGCCAGTGGATGTCTTGCAGACAGCCCAGGCTGTCGTCGGGCACCGTAAGACCAAGAAGTCTTCTGATCTCCTCGTTGAAGGCGGACGGCAGATCCTGGATCTGGAGGTCGCCGGCAATCAGCGCCTTCTCCAGTTTGTACCGAACCAGGATATGAGCCGGATAGGTAATCTCGTCCGCATCCACCCGGATGAAGCCTGGCTCCACTGTGGTCAGGATCCGGTGGAGATTCGCCGGGTTCCAGGCTGGCCCCTCTCGCTGGAAAGCCTCCCGTACGAGGGGAGCGAGATAGGTGACGAACTCCCAACTCCGGCAGGCCTGCATCTCGATGAGAAGGGATTGGCTCTCGTGCAGGCTCATGCCGCGCGCCAGCCCGACCGGCTGACGGCGCCATACCTCCGGGCGGCCCTGCTCATAAAGCGCGTGACCGGTCTCATGCAGCACGCCCATGAGCGCGCCCATGAAGTTGGCCTCGCTGTAGCGGGTGGTGATCCGGACATCGCTCGTGGATCCACCGCAGAATGGATGCAGGCTCACATCAAGCCGCCCTTGGTTGAAATCGAATCCGACGACCTTCATCAATTGCTCGCCAATGCGGCGTTGATCATCGACAGGGAAGGGGCCGTCAAGCGGCTGGATAGCAGGACGGCCCTTTTGGTGCTCTTGCGCCTCCTGGATCAATGCTGGCAACTCGGCACCGAGTTCGGCGAAGAGAGGGTCAATGGTAGTCTGGCGCAGACCGGGGTCGTAGCTGTCGAGGAGAGCATCATAAGAGGACAGCCTCAATGCCTCGCCCTTGGCCTGGCCGATCTGCCGCTGAAGCGTGAGGACTTGGGAGAGGTGCGGCAGGAGCAGGGCGAAGTCGCCGTTCTGTCGGGCTTCGCGCCACACCAGCTCTGCCCGGGATACGGCTCTGGAGCTGGCCTCGACGAGGTCGGCCGGAACTGCAGCCGCATGGAGGTACATCCGACGCATCTCACGCAGGTTAGCGCGCTGCCAGGCGTCGAGATGGCCGCTGTCCTGATCCGCCTGGTCCAGGAGGTCGCCCGTGTCGGGTGCGGTGAGAAGCTCATGGGCAATGCCCTTGAGTATTGCGAGCTGGTCGGAGCGGCTGTCGGCGGCGCCCTCCGGCATCATGGTTTCGGCATCCCATTGCAGAATGCCGATCGCGTCCTCGATCGAGCTGATGCGGGCGAAGCGTTCTTCCAGCGTGGGGTAGGCGTGCATGTTGGTGCGAGTTCCGTCCTTGAGGTTAAGTTCGGGCTGCGGGGCGGGCAAAGTGAATACGCAACCGGCTCGGATGAAAGCATTCGGCCGCTGTTGACACCTGTCCCTATGGCGCTGTCCAGCACCTACTCCGGCTGCTTGTGGATCGGGTCGACCCAGTAAACCTCCTCCGGCTGTTCGACCGGGTCCACATCGGTGATGTTCACCACGACGGCTTCGTTGTCGCTGCGCACCAAGACGCATTCGAGGGGCTCGTCGGGACTGGCATTGATCTCCTGATGGGGCACGAAGGGCGGCACATAGATGAAGTCCCCAGGCCCAGCCTCTGCGACGAACTCCAGCCGCTCGCCCCAGCGCATGCGGGCCTTGCCTCGCACGACATAGATGACGCTCTCCAATTCGCCGTGGTGGTGCACCCCGGTCTTGGCGTTCGGCTGGATCGAAACCGTGCCCGCCCAGATCTTCTGTGCGCCCACCCGCGCATGATTGATCGCGGCCTGGCGAAACATGCCCGGGGTTTGGGCCGTATTCGGATCGAGACGGTCGCCCTTGATCACCTGGACGCCGTGGTGCTTCCAGTGCTCGTGATGATCATGGGCGTTGTCCTGGTTGTGGTCTGTCATGGTGCTCTCCGCCTTGGTTTTGGCGTGTGTCCTTACAGAAGATTATGCGCAAGGAGACTAGGGGTGAAGAAGGTGGGCGCAAGCCTTCCGTGTGCCTCTGTAATGCTCGCGAGTCACATGCTCTATCAGGCGACATGGGATCCGTCTCGCCACAGACTTCTTGTCAAAACGCTTATTATGCGAAATGTTATCATGTGTAACTATGGCGTGATTTCTGAGGCTTGAAGCCACCAAACTCCCCCGGCTGACTACATTTTAGTGAGCCTCCACCCGGTTTAATGCGATCAAGCAAGCCCCTCGCCCTTGAACGATCGGCGGATCTTCTCGAACGCCGTTGCGTTGAGTCTCAATATGAACTAACTCTATATCTGGACAACGAGGTGAAACATGGCACAGCCCCTGGAAAACGCGCAGTCGGCAACTGCTCAAAACCTCCCTCACCTGGAGCAGGCCCGCTTCGAGCCTGCCAACCGCAAGCGGTTGAGTGCGCCCGGCATGCGGACTTTCCTGGCGATTGCCGATCTGTGGGGGCTGACCGAGCAGGAACGCCTTCGGATCCTCGGCTACCCTCCGCGCTCCACCTATCACAAATGGGCCAAACAGGCCCGTGAGCACGCGGAGTTCACCCTTGATGCCGACGTCCTGACCCGGATTTCGGCCGTGCTTGGCATCTACCAGGCTCTGCGGATCCTCTACCCGACAGAGCAGGACGGGCTCGGATGGCTCCGTGGACCTCATGGAGCAATGGTGTTTGGCGGCCGCCCGCCAATGGACCTTGTGACCGATGGCACCCAGGATAGCCTCCTAACGGTTCGGCGCTTCCTCGATGCGGCTCGCGGTGGTCTCTACATGGAACCGAATGCGGCAGATAAGGACCTCGCTGCATACGACGACACGGAGATTCATCTTTCGTGAGCGACGTGTATTCCGCAGCGCCCCACCCGACCTACCGCCTCATTCCCTCCCAGTTTCCGCCCATCGGGCTGTTTGACACGGTTGCTACGGCAGCCGATCTGATGGCCGTTATGGACCTCGTTGGATGGACCAATGACCGACTGGTGGCCAGCCGCATTGCCCGCCTTCCGCAACAGGAATGGGTCTATGGCCGATCAAACGCCAGCGTCGTGATGGCGGCATTCCTGCACGTTGGCCCAACAGGAATGCGCTTCAACTCATCCGAACTTGGGGCGTGGTATGCGGCGGCGGAGATCGAAACTGCGGCAGCTGAAGTTGCGCATCACCTTCGACGGGAGGCAGTCGCGCGAAACATTCCGGAAATGTCGCGGGTTTATAGGAGCTATTCAGCCCGATTGGATGGTATCTACTTGGATCTCCGCGGCCGGCAGGCAGAGCGCCCGGACGTCTATGCTTCCGATCGTTATAATGCCTCGCAGCAACTGGGCGAATCTGTTCGTGGCTCAGACCGGGCAGGAGTTGTCTACGACAGCCTCCGTCGACGAGAAGGCACCAACGTCGTTGCGTATCGCCCAACCAACGTTCTTGATGTCGTTCAAGCCGATCATTTCAGGATCCGTGTTCTCGCGACTGAGCGCCGAATTGTTGTCCAAAAGCTCACGTCTCATCCGCAGGAGTAGCGCTGGACGATTGTCCGACGTTTGTGATGTTCGCGGAAACAGCCTTATGCTACCAACTTAACAATTGTGACTGTCTAGTGCTGACTCTGACGCGACAGCCGCATCAAACCTCACGCGCGCCTTCAATCTGCAGCAGTCGTTTTCCGCACGAGGCAAGCGGATCATTTATTCGAATGAGGTGACCTTGGAAGATTGCGCCTGAACTGTTACATGCGCCCAAAATCCCTGTTTCTAGCTTTTATCGAAACGATCGAGATTGATCCTGACAGCAACGCTCATCGTTGAGGAAAGCCCCTCGTCATCATTGTAGGAACAACTAGATGCCGGACACTGCGCGTCAGTTCGAGCCGCATATCACTCGTAGTGGTGGGGTACCGTCACAATATCGGTTCACCGTGCGCTGCTCTGAATGCCCTAAGGCCGACCACTATGAGTCTAATCGACCAATCAGGGATGATGTGGTCAAGGGCCATTTCAAGGAGCACGGCTGGCTACTGGGGCGAGACCGCTCCTACGACCTGTGTCCGGATTGTTTGGCAGGATCACGAGATACCGGACAGCGTCGGATTAAAGACACTGCGCGCCAGAGCTTTGTCATGACGGCACGGCAGTCGGATCGTGAGGCCGCTCCCAAGAATGCGCGCCACCGGGACACAGCCGATATTCTGGCACGGCATCTGGGCAAGCCAGAAGCCCTCGCGGCCGAGGTTTTCCGGCCCAAGGAGGCGCAACCCCAACGCTCGCCTGCTCCGAGCGCTATGACAGAGTCCGTGAAGTCCCCTGCCCTGTCACCTGAGGTCGAGCAGGCCCTGACCGGGATGGCCGCGGATCTGAAAAGCCTCCGATCCACGATGGAGCTCATGGCCGAGCAGGTGAGCAAATTGGTGACGCTTGGCGGCCAGCAGATCGAGGCGATTGCACGACTGGCACCTCTCATGATCCAATCGGCTGAAGGAATTTCTGGCAGCGTCAGAGACGTTGTGAGCGCTGTTCAGACGTTCTCCCCGCCATCGGCCTTGACGTTCGCCCAAGAACCCGTTTCAGCAGGCGAGATTCACAGCGAGCAACAGCAGGACGTCAGCTCCGAACCGGAACCTGTTCAGGCACCTGAAGTGCCGGCGAAGCGGATCCAGCGCTCAGCAAAAACTGAAGGTCCGGTGCGCAAAGCTGCCTCCGCTCATGTTGTGGTGAAATCCATTCCTGACGCCAAGCGGTCGGACCGGTTCTACACCACCATTCGGCTGCCGCGGGAGCTGTGGGGCAGAGCAGGCTTTGGCCCTGAGGATCGCATCCAGATCGATTGGAAGAAGAAGGCCCTGTCGATCACTCGTGTCGTGGATGGTGGCGTGAAGCCCAAATCCATTGGCGATGCTGTTGTGGTTCTACAGTCATGGCGTCTCGGCGATCTCACCTTTGACCCGGCAAAGATCACTGCTGGGGCAGGGACCTTGCGCCTGACATCTCCATAACAGAACTACTTGCCATGTAGCAGTCATTGAGCCCCTGATCTGTTCGATCCAGATCAAGAATTCGTTGGGCTGCTAAGGCTGGGGGTTGCCCCCCGCCTGCTACATGACAGAACGGTCGGAGTTCGGTACCGGCAACAATCTCCGTATCGATCCATGGATCGTAGCTGCCATGAGCCAGTTGGTCGGCCGTCGCTTATGAACGGTCCTTGCCTGCGACGTGAGCATCGTTCCACTGACGGGCCTTCGTCAGCACGGGCTCTCGTTCTGCGTCAAGGGCAATGCTCGGCCGCTCCCGAGGAGCCGTAATCACGGCCATCCACTCGAGGTCCGTTTGTTTCAGATGGATTTCATATCCGGGACGTTCAGGCACAGATACCGTCGTGGAAGGTTCCGGCTGGACACGGCGAGGATGCGATCAGACGTGAGGCTCACCGGTTCAAAGTCACATTTCCGGGCGAGGCGGGCGGACCGCTGCCCATACGCCTCGAAAAAGTGAGTTCGCGTTAACCTACCGCTAACGATTTCCGTGTTATACCATGGGCCGTCAAGCTGTCTCTTGAAGACAGGCCGCTCAGAGAGCGGCCACTGCCGGCGCTACCAACACCGACAGTGACCTGACCACAACTGATCTGTGTAGGAGACCAACTGTGGCTAACAACTGCAATAGCGCACCTTTGCGTGCGCCGGAATACCCTTTCCCCAGCAACATTGAGACGCATCCGAGGCCGGCATTTTGCCAGGCACCGGCTCGCTATGCTCAGCCCCTTGGTGGCAACGCCGTCCGGTCTGGCTTGATCGGTCACGCCCTGCGCCACTGCGCCTGAGCCCCCCGTCTCAATTCGCCTCTCCTCTACGCGACACCGCATCCGTTCAGCTTCGGCTGAGCACTGGTGCTGCTCGCGGATGGGCTGAGGCTACTCGAAAGGATCTTTCCATGAACAAGTATCTTCGCTCGCTCGAGCCCCTCGCCGGCCTGATTGCCGCCCGCGACCCGATCATCCGCCGCCCGGACGGCTTCAGCCCGTCCATCGCGGTGATGCAGCTCAGCGATCTGCCGGCCTTCGCCAAGCTCGCCTTGCTCCAGCGGCCTGGCATCTACATGGGCGTCCGCTATCCGACCGCCGCCGACGTGCTGCCGGACGCCACCTGCGGCGAGGGAGCGGCGGTCGGCCCACGGGCTTTGACGAAGCTCACGGGCACCGGGGTCTCCTGGGACGCGGTCATCCTTTTCACCTGCGAGAGCGACGGCTGGACCAAGCTCCACGTCAATGATGGAGAGCGCCGCCTCACTGCCCAGCTGGAGGCTGCCGGCAACGTCAACCTCCTGTTCGACCAGTCGCCCAAGAGGTACCCGATCACACATGAGGATATGCGCGGCATGGATGGCTATGTCGCGCAAGCCAGGGCTGAGCTGGTGCGCATGGGTATCGGAATCCTTGAGCCGCCTCCGCTCGACGTCCGCCCCGAACCGAGCAGGCTCCGACGCGACCTGACCGATTCCGTCCCGCACAACACGGCCTGGGCCGACACTCAGGTGGTGCCCGAATCTGGGGGCAACATCGTCCCCCTCCCTTCGTCCCGCTCCCGCGCGAAGGGACCTGGGTTCGCAGCGGATGATCCGGTCGGTACCCGCTACAGCCTCAACTTCGGAGGGCTCACTGCGGAGGCCGTGAAAATCGGCCCCAGCGAGGTTCTGGTGCTGCGGGACAGCGAGGCCCGGCTGGCCGAGATCGATACGCTCCCGGCCTATATCAGCCGGCGTCGCGTGGCCTTGAGAGAGGATGGCATCCTGGTGCCGCACCCGCAGGACCCAACCAAGTTCATTCTGAGGGATAACCTGGTCTTCGACAGCGCCTCGCTGGCCGCCAAGATCCTCACCGGCTCGTCCATGGGAGCCGGCTCGATATGGGTCCGCATCGTTGACGATGTTTTGACCGCAGCCGGCGCCTAGCCACTCAAAGGGCGCCCCCCGCGCCCTCTCCCCTCCTCTGCTGATGATCAACGCCGTGCACCAATGCCGGCGAACAGGAAAGGTTTGCCTGATGTCTTCCGTTTCTTCACTTGCTTCTCTTCCCTCCAGCACGCCTCAGAACCCTGAGTTTGCGGACACCATCGCCAGTCTCGGGCGTGAGGCTCCCCTGCCCTATGCCTTTGAGGCGCGGCTGTGCCTTGCTCCCGATGTGCGTTCCTTCTCGCCTGATCCGCAGAGCGAGCGGCTCGCCCAGTCTCTCGATCTGGCGCAAGCCGGCCTCGTCTTCCGCTCGATCCGGCTCATCAATGGACGTACCGTCAGCCTCGTTGCAGTACCGAGCGCCTGCTGGCGCGCCGCGATCGTGCATGCCCGCGTTCTCGATCTGAAGTGGGTCGCCAAGACCAGGGGGCGCCGCCTTGTGCTGGTGCCGGAGAGCGTCATCCGGGCCGAGCCGCGGCTGACCAACGCCCTGCTCGTGTCAGCCTGTGATGACGTGCGTGTCACGCCGCGCGAGCGCCTCATCCTCCTCTCCCATCTCACTGAGGTCGGCGGCAGCGCCTCGCTTGAGGTCTGCGCCGAGGCGCTCACCGGCAGCACCGATCCGGCCGGAGCCGTGCTGCGGCTGGTGGCCGAGCGCGTGCTGACGATTGCTCTCGACCGTCCGATCGATCTCCAGAGCGAGGTTAGCCTCGCTGCCCCGCGCTGATTCTCTGGCCGGAGATCATCATCATGAGCATTCGCAATCTCACCAACACCAGCACCGTCGATGACTTTGTCGTCGAACCGGAGGATCGGGACAGCAGCCCTGATCTGCAGGCACCCTCTGGCCATGAGAGCCTTTTGGCTCAGGCAAGGTCCCGGCAGCGGCTCTCCCTGCGGGAGCTGCTCGCCAAGCCGCTGCTGCGCCAGGCGCTCGGGCCCGATCTCCTGCGCCGGCTCAAGCGCGGCAGCAGCACCCTTGCGCTCGTTGTCGCGGCGCCCTCGCCGGCCTGGGTTGCCCCGCTGTCCGAGGCGATCAAGGATCTGGCCTTTCAGGGGCTGCGGGTGATCAGTCCCTCGGAGCGGCTTAGCCGCCCTGAGGAGCAGATCTACCGCGCCGATGAGGCCGCCAAGGCTCTGGCCAAAGGCGTGACAATCGCCGGGATTGCCGCCGATCCCAGCCGCGAGCTGTCGCAAGTCCTGCTGGCCGCGGCGGACGCCACTGTCATCGTGCCCGTGCCCGGTGCTGCTCTGGTCGAGCAGGCCATTCACGCCTTCAGCCGCAAGGGCAAACCTGTGACGCTGTCAGCGCGCGATCTCGCCGGCCTCGACTGGATGGACTACTACGCTGCCTTCCGGCCGGGCTCGACCCGCCAAGCCATCGCAACCCGCTTGGCGCGGGCTGCCGGAGCGCGCACTGGCGTGACGTTCGCTGAGGATGCTCCACCCCTGGAGACGCTTATCGGCTACGGTGAGGCGCGCACCTGGGCGAAGCAGATCGTTTGCGAGGTCGAGGACAGGCGTGCCGGCCGCGCCTCGGGAGTGACACTGGAGAGTGCGATCCTCGCTGGCCCGCCGGGGACCGGTAAAACAACCTTGGCACAAGCATTGGCCAAGAGGGCCGGACTGCAGTTGGTGACCACCAGCGTTGCCGGCTGGTTTAGCGCCTCGGACGGTCATCTCGGGGCCGTGGTCAAGGAACAGAAGCGGTTCTTTGCTACCTTACGCGCGACCCGTCCCTGTGTAGCCTTTATCGACGAGATCGATGCGTTGCCGAGCCGCCAGTCGTTAAACGGATCCTACAACAGCGATTTTTGGAGTCCGATTATCACCGGCATGCTGCTCGGCATCGATGCCTTGCGTCAGGCCTGCCCGGATGTGGTGCTGATTGCCGCGACAAACCATCTCGACAGGGTCGATCCCGCCCTGCGCCGCCCGGGCCGGTTCGACCGGCTGATCGAGATCGCTCCACCTGACGTGGAAGGGCTGATCAGCATCTTGCGGGCACACCTCAAAGGTGAGCTCGCTGATACCGATCTCTCTCTGGTGGCGCAGCTCTTGCTGGGACGGGTCGGCGCCGATGTTGTGCAGGTGGTTAACAGCGCCCGCCGGCGCGCTCGACTCGCCGGCCGCGCTCTCACGCTCGACGATCTCGTCATAGAGGCCAGCCCGCCGGAGCCGCGCACCCCGACTGAGTTAAGGGCCTGCGCCATCCACGAGGCCGGCCATGCCGTCGTGGCGGTCGTCCTCGGCCGCACGCTGCAAGGTGTCTCGCTGCAGCTGGTCGGCGCGAGCGGCGGGATGACACGCATGGGGCACCCCGGCTTCATCCCAACTCGCTATGTGATCGAAGATAACGTGATCATCGGCTTGGCCGGCCGGGCCGCTGATGTCGTGCTGGGAGCGGGCGCAAGCGCTGGAGCGGTGAGTGATCTCGCAGTCGCCACGCGTGAGCTCTCCGCCCTGCATGCCAGTTTCGGTCTCGGCAAAACGCTGCTGCACCGGACCGGTGTCGATGATGCCAGCGCGCTGGCGCGTGTCGATAGCCGCTTCGCTCAACGCATCGAGGCCGATCTCCAACGCCTGTTGGACCGTGCGATCATGCTCGTGACCGAGCATAGGGCTGCGGTGCTGGCCGTAGCCGAGGCACTCCTCGCCCACCGGGTGCTATCGGGCGCACAGGTGCAAGCCGTCCTAGAAGCTCATCCGCCCGCCGCAGCCGCAGCAGACGATGCTCCCGCCAAGGCTTCCCGGATGGGCAGCGAAGATGCCGTCGATGACAGCCACGAAGGGACCCCTCTGCCGGGCTGAAGCCGGCCCATTCGCCCCATTCCCATCTCATCCAACTCCCGCGAGCTTCTTATGACCCTCCATCTCCTCGGCTGCCTCCGTCCGGCTCATTCCGGCCCTGCCCTCAAACTGACCCTGCGCGCCGCGACAGCGATCCAGCACTATCTGCCGGATGGCCTTTCACCTTTCGATCCGCCGGATATCGCCTGGCGCCGTTCCCCGGGAGGAATGGCCCTGATTCAGCCCATTCGCTGTGGCGAAAGCGAGCATGTGCTGCTCAGGCTTGATCGGCATTGGCAGCCTCTGCAGGGCCTCGGGCACGTGATGGCGGCCGTTCTGGCGGAGACGGAGCTGGAGTATGAAGTGCTCCGTCCAATTGAGCCCCGGGCTCTGGTGGTACAGCCGCGGGATGCGTCCCTTGGCCTGCCGCCGGGAGAGGACTGCCGGCTTGGGAGTAGCTTGGCTCGGCGCTATGGAGCTGCCGACATCGACCGGATCCGCAATCTGCTTTACCTCACAGCCAGTGGCTCCACCCTGCCGCGCCAGGGTGCGGTCAGCCTCTTGGCTGAGAAGCCGCTCACATTGGAAGCCGAAGCCCGGGCTTGGGCAATTGTTACGGCATGGGATCAGCATCAGGCTGACGACGTCATGGCCCTAGCCAGGAGCGGCCTCGCCGTCTGGCGCCGCATCGCGGGCCAAGCGGGCTATTCGCTCCCCTCCCCTCAATAGGCGGAGAGGACGATGAGGCTACTGTGGCGCGGGTTGAGCGGCTGGATCTAGATATGGCTGCCTACGGACGGTCAAATTGGCGGACAACGCTTTGGCAACTCCCGGCGGGCCCAAGTGTCTACGTGACCCAGACGCCGTTTTGCGCTGCATTTCGACAATCCCCAGGCGGCGCGCTCGCGCTTGGCGGGCCTTCAGCGTCGAATATACGCGCTTCACGGGTCAGCCTCCGAACGCGACGGAGGTGATCCGACTGCGGCCTTGAACCGTTCCGCTCGTATCGGCGCTCCGGCCTGCCGCTGATCGCATTTATGGTTAACGTTTCGTTGATAAGATGGAGGTGAAAGTAACACCAGCCAGACGCAGCTCATCGGGGAGAACAAAGGTGCTTCAGCCTGACCCGGCTCACATCATTGAGGAAACCCGCCTTGATCGCCTTCGAGGGCTCCATCAGTCAATAAGGGTGGAGCAGCTTCCGGACGCATCCCATGCGGCGGCGGTTCTGATGAAAGCCATTGATGACAATCTCGCTGGTCATCCGCACATCACCGCCGATCCGGAGCTCTATCACCTGGCGTACAGAGCCTTCGAGGCTTTGTTCACGTTGCACCACGCTCTTACCCGCGAACAGAAAGGATGGGCATGACCATGTTGCAGAAGTTGTCGAGTTACTTCCGGAAGCCCCCACCGGCGCCTGTGGTGCTCTTGCATGCGGCAGATATCGACGAACGGATCAACGGGACAAGGTCAAAGCGCGCGAGGATCAGAGACACGTTGCGCCGATACGAGAGAGGGGGTCTTAAGGAAGCCCAGGCGGTTGAGGAGCTTCTCAAAATTCTGAGGTGAACACGTCCCTCGTGAGGCTCAGCACAATGATCGAGAGCTATCAGCGGATCGGCGAGCCGACGATGGCTCTGGTGCGGCAGTTCGCGGAGCAATTCGGATGCTCGGTTGAGGTTGCGTTGAAATTCCTGCTCAAGACGGGCCGACACCATCAGGCGCCCGGCGAGGACGATGAGGCTTATGCGGCGCGCCTTGAGCGGCTACCCGATCCGAGGGTTGCAGAATATTGCGCATTCAAGGCCGCGAACGTTGACTGAGGTCGCAGGCCAACAGTTCGGCGGGGACACAAACTTCTAACCGTGAAGGGCGCTGGCCCGGGATTGCGCGGCTAACGGCCCGGCAGGGGCGTGTCCGCGCCCCATTGAATCTCAAGCCGACTAAGCAAGGAAATCAAAGCCTCCGATTTCCATCGTTGAACGTGTCACCAAATTTTGCATCCAAAGTGCGACATTTAGATAGCTTGTGCCCCCCTATGTAGATCATGATGACCTGCTGGTAGATCATTTTAACCTGTCGGCAGGTCACGGGCAGGTTGCCGATAGGTCGCTGGTAGATCAACATGATCTACTGCCCCAACCAAACCTTTCCGCGAAAATGCTGATTTTTCCTGGTATCCGAGTCTATGCTCGTCACGCGGCATCCTTTGAGGGCTCACTCGGTCCGACATACTCTTGCTGACGGCAAATTGCCGCCTGACGTAGATTGAGAGCCGACTGCCTAAGCAGATGGCATTCGCTAAGTAAGATGCGGGTCAGGATTGCTGAGGCTACGATTGCCAAACAACCCTGATCAGCCGTTAAGCCTCGAAGGGCTGGCCCTACTCATACCAACAAATTCGCCCGATTCCGAACAGTCGGCTTCACCTACCCGCGACAGTGTTCTGGCTCCCTTGCGGGCACGATTCATAAGCCTCGGGCATGGTTCGTTATGATGCTATTATCTTATCCAAAGGATTCGCGTCGTAACCTCGGGATCAGCGTGGCTCCTCAGTGTTTGTATTCTTCTGATGGATTCAAAAATTACATGCCTAATCGGATGCCTAAGAAGCCTAAACTACCCTCCAACGAGTATGGCATAGCCCCGGTGGATCGATTGAAATGGCTTGTCGCATTGGCCAAAGACAAACGTTTCATCTCCACTGATGTTAAAACTGGGGTTTTTCTTCAGAATCTCGTGAACAGGAAGAAAGGTTATGCCTTCCCGAGATATGCATACCTCCAGGAGGTCAGTGGTTTATCACGCGCGTCCATCGCACGTTCGATCGAGCGTATGAGAGAAGCTGGCGCCATCAAGACTGAACAGCAGGGGCGTGATCGGCCTCTCAAGTACTGGCTTGTTGCGCCAGAACTGTGGGAGGAAGCTCTCACCGATGAGACCTCTTCGCAGGCCAAGACATCTCATCCGCAAGGAGAAGAAGTCTCAGACGTGATTACAAGAAATCTCACCGATGAGACACATAACTCTTTGAATAACCCGGATGATGAACACATAGAGATTCCATCAGAGGCCGACTTTATGGAAGCGCTAATAGAGTTCGGCGTTTTCGAGCCAATCCCCGAGCCATAGGATGGTGCAACCTGCTCGCTTGTATCACCGGCGATCACTATGGGCTTGGATAGGAAATGCGATTGCTCTCAGTTAAGGCGGCCGAGGCTAATCTTGAACACCTTATCGGACCTGAGGCGGTGACGGTTCTACTGGAGGCGTCCCGGCTCGGGGATGTCACATTAACTGAGTATAGCGGTTGAGCCGCCCGACGAGCTCGGTTTGTGCACAGCCCAAGTCGTTGATTTCCCTCGGCGCGAGACTTTTCCTTGACGAGTACAGGGTAGTATTCGCCGTTGATGTGACATTCCCCCCTTGATTATGGCCTCTCAATCCTCCCGGAAGATCACCCCGTCCAGAATTTCCAAGCCGATCTCCTCGCCAAGCCGCAGACTTGTCTGAAGGGGAGCCTCGACCTCCAGCTTCGTTCCATCGACTTTCGAGACCTCGATCCGTCGCATGGATCCGAGGCGCCGAACCCCGCTGACGGTACCCGTGTGATGGCCTTGGCCGATCGCTGTCGGCTTCAGGTGCCAGGGACGGCAGTAGAGGCTGGCCCGTCCGATGGTGGATCTCTGAGCGGCGACAGGTACGGGCTTTCCATTGACCAGCACCCGTCCGTCACGGATATCGGCGGAGAAGCGGGCGGCCTGTCCGAGAAACGTCATGACGAAGGGTGTTGAGGGATGATCCAGCACGTCTTCGGGGCTTCCAACCTGCTCCAGATGCCCTTGATTGAGGACCGCGACCCGGTCCGCCAGTTCCAAGGCCTCGTCCTGATCATGCGTGACGAAGACCGTCGTCTTGCCCGTGCGCTCGTGGATGTCGCGCAGCCAGGCGCGAAGGTCCTTGCGCACCTTGGCGTCGAGAGCGCCGAACGGCTCGTCGAGCAGCAGGACGCGCGGCTCGACGGCAAGGGCCCGCGCCAGAGCGACCCGCTGGCGCTGACCACCGGAGAGTTGGGCGGGGAACCGGCTCTCGTAGCCGGAAAGCTGGACGAGATCGAGCAATTCCGCCGTGCGGCGCCGGATCTCGGCTTTCGGCGGCCGGTTCGCCCGCTCGCGTACCTGCAGGCCATAGGCGATGTTGTCGGCGACGCTCATGTGCTTGAACAGGGCGTAGTGCTGGAAGACGAAGCCCACCTGGCGCTTCTGCACGGGCAGAGAGGTGGCATCGAGCCCACCGAAGAACACCTGTCCGCAATCAGCCTCCATTAGTCCGGCAATGATGCGCAGAAGCGTCGTCTTTCCGGATCCGGACGGTCCGAGCAGCGCCAGGAGTTCCCCGGGCCTCACGTTCAAATCAATCTTGTGGAGGGCGGCTGCGCCTCCAAACTCCTTCGTCACGCCTGTGACGCGGATGTCGACGGCCCGGCCCGGCTCAGTGGGATGCGCCACCGGCGAGATCGGCTCCGTGACGCCACTCGAGGTAGGACTTGAGCGCCAAGGTGAGGAGGGCGAGACAGGCGAGGAGTGAGGCGACCGCAAATGCCGCAACGAAGTTGTACTCATTGTAGAGAATCTCCACGTGAAGCGGGATGGTGTTGGTCAGACCGCGAATGTGGCCCGACACGACGGAAACCGCGCCGAACTCGCCCATGGCGCGGGCATTGCAAAGCAGAACGCCGTAAAGCAGGCCCCATTTGATATTGGGCAGCGTCACGGTGAGAAAGGTTCGCCACCCGCTCGCCCCCAGCGTCAGGGCTGCCTCTTCCTCCGCTGTGCCCTGCTCCTGCATGAGAGGGATAAGCTGGCGTGCCACAAACGGGAAGGTTACGAAGATCGTCGCCAGCACGATGCCCGGTAGCGCGAAGGCGATCTTGATGTCATGCGCCATGAACCAGGATCCCCACAATCCCTGAGCCCCAAAGAGGAGCAGGTAGATGAGGCCCGAGACAACCGGCGAGACGGAAAACGGCAAGTCGATCAGGGTGATCAGCAGGCTCCTGCCCCTGAACGCGAATTTGGCGATGGCCCATGAGGCCACAAGACCGAAGACAAGGTTCATTGGGACCGCGATGGCCGCGACCGTCAGCGTGAGCCTGATCGCCGCCTGCGCATCCGCCTCCTGAAGAGCGGCAAGATAGCCTCCCAGCCCGTGGCGGAAGGCTTCCACGAACACGACGACCAGCGGCAGGATCAGGAACAGGAACAGAAAAACGAGCGCGACGGCAATGGCCAGTCGGCGGGCCCAGTGTGGCTCGGTTGCGACCGACACCCTTGCCAGAAGCGGCAAAAGGAGAGCAGCCTCCCCATTAGACATGGCCGAACCTCCTCCGGCTCCAGGCTTGAATCAAATTGATCGTCAGAAGGGCCGCAAACGAAATCGCCAGCATGATCGTCGCGATCACCGTGGCGCCGGTGTAGTCGTATTCGGACAGCTTGATCACGATCAGCAGCGGAGCGATCTCCGAGACATAAGGCAGGTTGCCCGCGATGAAGATCACCGAGCCGTATTCCCCGACGGCGCGGGCGAAAGCGAGGGCGAACCCCGTCAGGATGCCGGGAAGGAGCGGCGGCAGCAGAACGCTCCAGACGGTCCGCCGTCGCGAGGCGCCGAGGGTTGCGGATGCCTCCTCCAGCTCGCGCTCGATCTCCGCGATCAGGGGCTGGACCGTGCGGACGGCGAAGGGCAGCCCGATGAAGACCAGGGCGATGAAAATGCCAAGCGGCGTATAGGCCACCTTGAGGCCAAGCGGCGCGAGGAGCGCCCCCACCCATCCGTTCGGCGCATAGAGCGCGGCCAGTGCAATGCCGGCCACCGCCGTCGGAAGGGCGAAGGGCAGATCCACGATCGCATCGACGATCTTGCGGCCGGGAAAATCGTACCGCGTCAGGACCCAGGCCACCAGGAGCCCGAAAACGGACGCGACGGCGGCCGCGATGAGCGAGATGCTGAAGCTCGTCCAAAGGGCCGCTGCGACACGGGGTTCAGAGGCCGTAGCGATCAGCCCGGTCACGCCAATGCGCGAGGCTTTCGTCACCAGCGCACCGAGCGGCAGCAGCACGAGGAGGCCGAGATACAGCAGGGTATAGCCGAGCGTGATGCCGAAACCCGGCATCACGCTCGATTCCTTGAAGCGCCAGGACAAAGCAGAGCGCATGGATCAACGCTTGCTGATCTGGTCGAAGAGGCCGCCAGAATCGAAGTTGTTCCTCTGGATGTCGTCCCAGTTGCCCTGCAGCGATTCGATCGTGAACAGCTTCAGATTCGGCAGAGCCGCGAGATCCTCCGGCTTCGCCGCCTCGGCCTTGCTCGGCCGATAATGGTGCTTGGCGAAGATCGCCTGGGCCTTATCGGTGTAGAGGAACTTGAGATAGGCTTCGGCGACCTTGCGTGTGCCTTTGGCATCCACATTGCCGTCAACGAGGGCGACCGGAGGCTCGGCTAGGATCGACAGGGTCGGCACCACGATCTCGAACTTGTCGCGGCCGAACTCGTCAAGAACGAGGAACGCTTCGTTCTCCCAGGCCGGCAGCACATCTCCCAGACCGCGCTGGGCGAAGGTGACGGTCGATCCGCGCGCGCCCGTATCGAGCACGGGCACATTCTTGTAGAGGGCCGTGACGAATTCCCTTGCCTTGTCGACATTGCCGTCCTTGGTCTGCGCATAGCCCCAGGCGGCCAGGAAATTCCAGCGGCCGCCTGCGGAGGTCTTCGGATTCGGCGTGATGACCTGGATGCCTGGCTTCACGAGATCGCCCCAATCCTTGATTCCCTTCGGATTTCCCTTGCGGACCAGAAAAACGACGGTCGAGGTGTAGGGCAGCGCGTTGTTGGGCAGCCTGCTGCGCCAATCAGCCGGGATCTTCTTCGTGGCCCTCGCAATTGCATCGATGTCGGACGGAATGCCCAGCGTTACCACGTCGGCATCGATTCCATCGATCACGGTACGAGCCTGAGCCCCTGAACCGCCGTGAGACGTGCGAATGGTGACGACCTCGCCGGTCTGCGCCTTCCAGTCATCGGCGAAAGCCTGATTGATCTCGCGGTAAAGCTCACGAGTCGGATCGTACGACACGTTCAGCAGCTGTGTCTCGGCTGATGTGGTGCCGGAGAGGGTCAGAAGACCAGCGCCCCCGATGAAAGCCAAACCGACTGCCCGCAAGATCGCCCGCAGCCGAGGATGTGTCTTCGCTCGAGCGACTTCTAGGGAATTGCTCTGCATCCTACCCTCCTGGGTCCCGATCAAAATGGGAACAGGTGGCAAACCACCGATCGCTCCCGAACAGGGCAAAATCTATCCGCTAAAAAGAACGAATGTCAAACGACCGCGGCCCCCCGCACCGTTGTTTCGCGCCTTCCATTTGTTCTTTCGCAGTGATAAGGCCTAGGCTTGCAGAATAAAGTTCTACTTTCTCCGTGTTGCCGTAGCACGTTCTTTCTGAAGTCGAGCTTTTCAACGGTGGATAAATTTTTTATTTCTTCCGTCAATCGCCACAAAGTCTTTCGCGGGCTTGGATATGCCCGAAGTGCTACCCGTTTAGAATATTTTTCTCTAAATCGAGGCCTTTCCAATCAAGTTAATTCATCACCGCTGGTTCGATAAAAAGAACATTTCTGTTGACTTGGTGTTCCTGCCGCCGGAGACTTCACCCCTGCCAGCGGGTGCATTCTCTTCACCGGTTCGACTTCGTCAGGAGCCACATCTCGTTCAGTGCGAATGGTTGAGGCCGTGACGAGGATTTAGAACATGCGTCTTGTGACTGGCAGCGAAACAATGAAGCGCACGTGGTCGGAGCACGCGATTGCACACTGCTTTGCAAAAGGCAGAGACCGACCCACGCGTAACGGAGAAAGACCCCCTGTCATGACACTTCAAATCGGCCAGATTGCTCCAGATTTTGAGACGGTAACGACCGAGGGCCCAATTCGTTTTCACGATTGGATCGGCAATTCCTGGGCGGTGCTGTTCTCTCACCCAAAGAATTTCACCCCTGTCTGCACCACGGAACTGGGAGAGGTTGCGCGATTGAAGCCCGAGTTCGAGCGTCGCGGCGTGAAGGTGATCGGCTTTTCCGTCGATCCCGTGGAGAAGCACGGGGCCTGGGTGCGCGATATCGAGGAGACACAAGGGGCAACCGTCAACTATCCGATCATCGGCGATCCTGACCTCAAGATCTCCAAGCTCTATGGCATGCTCCCGGCCCATGCGGGCGAAACGTCCGAGGGACGTACGGCCGCCGACAACCAGACGGTTCGCAACGTCTTCATCATTGGCCCGGACAAGAAGATCAAACTCGTCCTGGTCTATCCCATGACCACCGGTCGTAACTTCGACGAAGTGCTTCGGGTTATCGACTCCCTCCAGCTAACGACCCAGCATCGGGTCGCCACTCCTGCGAACTGGAAGCAGGGCGACGACGTCATCATCGCCGGCTCTGTTTCGGACGAGGAAGCGAAGAGCCTTTATCCCGGCGGTTGGAAAGCACCAAAGCCTTATCTGCGCATCGTGCCCCAGCCCGCGAGGGCGAGCTGATCCGATTTTTCACACGCGAAGCGCGGAGCGAGAGTCCCTCGCCCCAAACAGTGACGCCGTCGGCTTGATTGCGGACGGTGTCAGAATGCGCTGCCGGCCGGGCTGCCCGATGCTCATATTCAAGGAAATAAAATGACCAGCATGAAAGCGCGCGTGTCCTGGGTCGAAGGCATGATGTTTACGGGCGAATCCGGGAGCGGGCACGCCATCGTGCTGGACGGCGCGCCTGAGAACGGGGGCCGCAATGTCGGCATCCGCCCCATGGAGCTCATGCTGCTGGGGCTGGCCGGTTGCACGGCTTTCGACGTGGTGCTCATCCTGAAACGTGGCCGTGAGCCCGTCGCCGATTGTGTGGTCGAGGTTGAAGCCGAGCGCACTTCGACGGACCCGAAGGTGTTTACAATGATCCATCTCAGGTATCGTCTCTCAGGCCAGGGACTCTCGCCCGAGAAGGTCGAGCGAGCCATCCAACTGTCCAAAGAAAAATATTGCTCCGCATCCATCATGCTGGGTCAGGTTGCAGAAATCACGCATTCCTGGACCGTCGATCCTCGTCTTACTGTGTAATTGTTCAGGACCTGAGCCATGACTGTTTCACCGCTCGTTTCAGCCGAATGGCTTGCAGACCATCTCGCCGATTCCTCGATTCTGATCGTTGATATCCGCTCGGCGGAGAGCGGCCGAGCGGCCTTCGAGGCTGGGCACATCCCTGGCGCCATTCACAGCGACTATGCCACTAACGGCTGGCGGATCGCCAAAGATGGTGCCGGCGGCCTGCTGCCCGATGCCGCTCATTTGTCCACCCTTCTGGGCCGCATCGGGGTTAGGCCCGAGCATCACGTGGTCATCGTATCCGCTGGAGAAGCCGCTTCCGATTTCAGCGCGGCCGCTCGGGTCTATTGGACGTTGAAAACTGTCGGTCACGAGCAGGTATCGATTCTCGATGGCGGCTTCAGGGCCTGGCGTGAAACCGGCGGCCCGGAGGAGGCCGGGCTGTCTGCTCCGGCAGCAGGTCAGCCTTATCCCGTGCGGCTGACAGGAAGCCTGCGAGCGGAGGCCGACGCTGTCGCGAAGGTCCTCGCAAGCGCCGACGCAACGCTGCTCGACGGTCGCTCGCAGGCGCAGTTCGAAGGGCGGGAGAAGAGCCCGCAGGCTGCGCGCGCCGGACATCTGCCGGGCGCCATCCACCTGGACCAGAGCAGAGCCATCCAGCCCGGAACGGGGCGTCTACTCCCCGTTGCAGAACTCGAGCAGCTCTTTAAGCACGTTCCGCCAGGGCCAGTGATCAGCTATTGCAACACCGGCCATCTCGCCTCCACGAACTGGTTCGTTCTTTCGGAAGTGCTCGGGCGTCCTGGAGTGACGCTTTATGATGGCTCGATGTCGGAGTGGACGCAGGATCCTGGCAGGCCCGTCGCCGCGAACGCGGGCTGAGACGGGTGGCCACCTCAAACGCGTTCGAGAGCCTGCACTAGATCCTCGATCAGATCGCCGGGATGCTCGAGGCCCACCGAGAGCCTGACCAGACCTTCCGAGACTCTCATTTCGGCGCGCTCCTCCGGCGTGAAGCGCTGGTGCGTCGTCGTGGCCGGATGGGTGATGAGGCTTTTTGCATCGCCGAGATTGTTGGAGATCCGAATGAGGTCGAGGGCGTTCAGGAAGCGAAAGGCCCCCGCTTTTCCTCCCTCGATCTCGAGCGCGATCAGCGTCGAGCCTCCCTTCATCTGCCGGGCAATGATATCGGCCTGCGGATGATCGGCGCGGCCAGGATAGATCAGGCGCCCGATCTTCGAATGTTCCGCGAGTGCATCGGCAACGATGGCCGCCGTCCGGGTCTGGCGCTCGACGCGCAGGGGAAGTGTCTCCAAGCTCTTCAGCAGCACCCAGGCGTTGAACGGCGACATCGAGGGTCCGGTCTGCCGCAGCAGCGTGTGGATGTGGGTCTGGATGAACGCCTCGGACCCAAGGATGATCCCACCGAGACAGCGCCCCTGCCCGTCGATATGTTTCGTCGCCGAATAGACAACGCAATCGGCTCCGAGCTCCAGCGGCTTCTGCCAGAGCGGCGACGAGAACACGTTGTCCACCACCAGCTTCGCGCCCACCTCGCGCGCAATCTGCGCGACGGCTGCGATCTCGATCACCTCAAGGGTGGGATTGGCCGGACTTTCCAGGAAAAACACCTTCGTTTCCGGCCGTACGGCCTCACGCCAGGCGTCGAGGTTCGTTCCATCAACAAGCGTCGATGCGACACCGAATCTCGGCAGGAGCTCCGCGACGACATAGCGGCAGGAGCCGAAGAGAGCTCGGGCGGCAACGATGTGATCGCCAGCCTGCAGCAGGCCCATGAGGGCGGCCGTCACCGCGGCCATGCCGGTTGCCGTCGCCCGCGCGGCCTCCGCGCCCTCGAAGGATGCGATCCGCTGCTCGAACATCGCGACGGTCGGGTTCGAGAAGCGGGCATAGAGGAAGCCGGGGCTCTCTCCCTTGAAGCGGGCCTCGCACTCCTCCGCGCTGGCATAAACGTGGCCCTGGGTCAGAAACAGCGCTTCCGAGGTCTCTCCGAATTCCGATCTCAGCGTGCCTTCGTGGACAAGACGGGTATCCGCATGCAGGCATCGGTCCCGACTTGAACGCTCGCTCATGACTCTTCCTTTAAATGGCTAAATGGCGTCGGCCGCCTGCACGAGTCGCGCAGGAGTCCGAAATATCGATGATTGCTGCTTGGATGGACTGCAAGTCGCTCAGCTGGCCCCTGAACTCTGGGGATCCGTGCCGTGCTGTTTTGCAGCAATGGACAGGCCGAACCTGATGCGGGCCCAGAGTCGCTCATGGCCATAGTAAAGCACGAGCTTGGTCACCACCTCGGTCGCTCCGATGGCTGCAGCAAGACGGGTGTCTTGAGTGAGCACAAAGGCTGCGGCGGCGGTGGCAACAGAGCCGATGATCCGCCATGACATGGCCTTGAGCACACTCCGCCGTTTCTGTTCGCGGATCGATTGCAGCCACGTCACCTGGCCATTGTTCCGGGTGGGTTGAGAGCTGGCATCCCGGCGGGTTCCCGCGCCATCCACGAGACCGATGGCGACGGTATCGAAGCTCTCACGGTCGATAAGAATGAACCCGCCCGTGTGGCGGCTTTGCAGATAGGGATCGAAGGCGATGGGCTGATCCAGGACGAGACCAACATGGCCGACGTCGTTCGCCGCAAGGGAAGAAACGGGAACGGATGCGAGCGAGGAAAGATCAATTCTCTGGCGCACCGCGACAACCCGCGTGGGCACGGTCGCAGCACCGAGCTTCAGGAGAAACTGGTCGCCTTCTTTCAAGTGTTCGGTTGCCATCCAGAACAAGCGAGCGTCGATCCTGTCGGAAACCTGGGGTCGCCGCTCCACGGAGGCGATGATGTCTCCGCGGGAGATATCCACCTCGTCGGACAAAGTGATGGTGACCGATTGTCCGGCAGCTGCCTCGTCCAGATCACGGTCCATCGTGACGATCCGCGCAACGGACGTCTCTACGCCTGAGGGCAGGATCCGCACCCGGTCTCCCGGCCTGATGCTGCCGCTCGCGACAAGGCCGGCAAAGCCGCGAAAATCCGGGTTGGGGCGGTTGACCCACTGCACCGGCATGCGGAACGGCTCTTCCTCCGCAGTCTGCTCGATCTCGACGGTTTCCAGATACGAGAGCAGCGTCGGCCCCCGGTACCAGGGCGCTTGAGAGGACGGCGCAACGACGTTGTCGCCATGCAGGGCGGACAATGGGATGGCGGTGACTTGGTTGAATCCCAGATCGCTGGAAAAGGTCCCGAACTCCGCCACGATCTGCTGGAACCTTTCCTCGGACCAGCCCACGAGATCCATCTTGTTGATGGCCAAGGCGATGTGCCGGATCCCGAGCAAGGACACGAGCAGAGCATGCCGGCGGGTCTGCCGGGTTATCCCTTTGCGGGCGTCGACGAGGAGAATAGCAACGTCCGCGGTCGAGGCGCCCGTCGCCATGTTCCTCGTATATTGTTCATGGCCCGGGGTATCGGCGACGATGAAGGTCCGCCGATCCGTCGAAAAGAACCGGTAGGCGACGTCGATCGTAATTCCCTGCTCGCGTTCACTGGCAAGCCCGTCGACCAGAAGCGAAAAGTCGATCTCTCCTCCTTGGGTTCCGTGCTTGCGGGAGTCGCGTTCAAGAGCAGCGAGCTGATCGTCGAACAGGCGCTTCGATTCGTACAACAAGCGGCCGATCAGGGTGGATTTGCCGTCGTCGACAGAGCCGCAGGTGATGAAGCGCAACAAGCTCTTGCGCTCATGGGCCGCGAGATAATCCTCTAGCATGAAACTCGCAGGTGCGGGATGAACCGTCATCAGAAGTAACCCTCTTGCTTCTTGCGCTCCATGGATGCGGCAGTGTCCTTGTCGATAGCGCGTCCATGTCGCTCGGACGTGCGCGCCTCGAGCGTTTCGCGAATGATGTCAGGAAGAGTCGATGCCGTGCTTTCGACAGCCCCGGTCAAGGGATAGCAGCCCAGCGTCCTGAACCGCACAGAACGCAGCTGCGGCTGCTCACCGGGATGGAGCGGCAGCCTCTCGTCATCGACGAGGATGAGCATCCCGCCCCGTTCCACCACAGGCCGTTCCGCCGCAAAATAGAGCGGAACGATGGGGATGTTCTCACGGTGGATGTAGAGCCAGATATCGAGCTCGGTCCAGTTGGAGAGCGGAAAGATGCGCAGGCTCTCTCCCTTGCGCTTGCGTCCGTTGTAGAGCTGCCAAGGCTCCGGGCGCTGGCGCTTCGGGTCCCAGCGGTGATGCGCGTTGCGCAGCGAAAACACGCGTTCCTTCGCGCGCGACTTCTCCTCGTCGCGGCGCGCGCCACCGAAGGCCGCATCGAAGCCATAGCGTTCGAGCGCCTGCTTGAGCGCCTGGGTCTTCATGACATCCGTGTGCACCTCGGAGCCATGGGTGATCGGTCCGATATTGCGGGCCAGTCCATCCGGGTTGGTGTGCACCAGCAGCTCAAGCCCAAGTTCCCGAGCACGCTGATCCCGGAATGCGATCATCTCGCGAAACTTCCAGGTCGTATCGACGTGCAGAAGAGGGAACGGAGGCTTTGCCGGGTAGAAGGCCTTGAGTGCAAGGTGCAGCAGGACCGACGAGTCCTTGCCAATCGAATATAGCATGACCGGATTGTCGCTTTCGGCGACCGCCTCGCGCATGATGTAGATGCTCTCGGCTTCGAGGCGGTCAAGATGAGTCAACTCGGACCGGAGCAGCTTGCTGTCGGGGATGTGCCTTTGGGAATGAATCTGTTCTGCGTGGCGCACAGCTCCTTCACGCCCGCTGATCATGGGACTGCTCCTGAATTTTTTGGGTCGGCACAAGGTGCAGACCGCATTCTTTCTTAGCTTCCTGCTCCCACCACCAGCGGCCCGCGCGCTCGGGTTCACCGAGACGGACTGCCCGGGTGCAGGGCGCGCAACCGATGGACGGGTAACCCCGATCGTGCAGCGGGTTATAGGGAACGGCGTTGTCGGTGACATACCGGGCGAGATCTTGTCGGCTCCAGTCGGCAAGAGGATTGATCTTGATCAGCCCATAGCCCCCATCATGGATGGCGAGCGGCACAGCTGCCCGGAAAGCCGATTGTTCGGCGCGCAGTCCCGTGATCCAACCTGCCGCTCCCACGAGTGCCCGCCCAAGCGGCTCGACTTTCCGAATATCGCAACAAGCCTTGCGTGCTTCGACCGAGTGCCGGAATCCATTGATGCCCTGGCGGTTTACCAAAGCCTCGACCGCATCGCGATCGGGACTGACGGCGTTGATACGGCGCTGATAACGCTCCTCCGTTTGCTCCCACAAATCATAAGTCTCGGGAAAGAGCCGGCCAGTATCGAGGGTGACGATCTCGATATGGACATCGAGGCCTGCGCTGAAGATCGCATGGGTGATCGCCTGGTCCTCGAGACCGAAGCTCGTTGTGAACACCAGCCGACCGGCAATTGATCGCGAGGCAAGAGCCAACCTTTCAGGAAGGCCTATGCCACTTAGGGCACGGGCTAAGGCCTCGCCTCCCGAGCCGCCTGAACTAAGGTCCATGGCAAAAATCTCCAAACCACAAGATCGAACTTGTTCTTAATAACGAACAGTGTCAAGGTCGCGATGTTCTGAAGTCGAAGGGTGGCTGTCTGACCGAATGGTCAAGACGTGCCAAGAAGAGAACTATTTTTCTCGAACGACCAGAACGACGAAAGCAATGTTCCGCAAATGGCGAGTTGCAGAGATGGACCGTATCGATCGAAAAATTTTGGATCTTCTTCAGCAAGATGGCACGCTGGCTGTTGCAGACATCGGCCAACGGGTCGGTTTGTCTCAAACACCATGCTGGAAACGCATTCAGCGTCTTGAAGCCGAGGGTGTGATTCAGCGGCGGGTCGCGCTTCTTGACCCTGAGAAGCTTGGGCTGGGCTTAACAGTCTTCGTCTGCATCGAAGCCGGTGACCATAGCCAAGACTCGATCGACTGTTTCACCAACGCGATCTCGACCATGGGTGAGGTGGTCGAGTTCCATCGCATGGCCGGGGACGTGGACTACCTGCTCCAAGTCGTCGTGCCCGACGTGAAGGCCTATGATATGTTTTACAAGCGTTTGATTGGGATTGTCCCCCTCAAGAACGTCAGCTCGCGCTTCAGCGTTGAGCGGGTGAAGTCCACCACCGTCCTGCCGATTGACACAACGGCTTAAGAACGATCGGAGCGTCGGTGTAAGTTCCTATATCATCAGACTCTCAGAATTCTTTTCCCCTTTCTCGTCGCCGGAGAAAAGAAGTTTCTATCAGTTTATGTTCTTTAAAAAGAACATTCCATTGACTTGCCAGAGGGGCTCACCGAGACTGTCCCAATGTCAACATTTGCCCTCCTCCCTCACTCAGCGCCCTTCGGTGACGACGACCGGCTCAGCCTCGATCGTGTCCTGGGTGTAGCCTCACCGATCCAGCGCGCATGGCTCGCCGGCTTTCTTGCCGGGATCGACGCCGGTCAGGCGCCGCTCCCCCGTGTCGATGCGCCGGCGCGCTCGGCAGAGCCTCTTACGATTCTGTTTGCCAGCGAGTCAGGGAATGCGGAGCGGTTGGCGCAGGATGTCGCGAAGCTTGCCCGGAAGGGTGGCTTCAAGCCGAAGATCGTTGATTTCGCCGATCTCGATATTGCCGATCTGCCAAAGCAGAGCCGCCTGGTGGTGATCGCCGCCACATGGGGCGAAGGCGAGCCGCCCTCCCGGGCGACCCGAGCTTATGCGGATCTGATGGGAGCATCAGCGCCGCGTCTTGAGGGAACCACCTACGCGGTATTGGCTTTGGGCGACACCGCCTACGCGGAGTTCTGCGCTGTTGGCAAGGCCATTGACGCACGCCTTGCTGAGCTTGGTGCCGTGCGGGCCGTCGACAGGATCGATTGCGACCTCGATTTCGAGGCTCCCGCCGCGGCTTGGATCAAGAGCACACTCGAAGTATTTGCACCGGCTCAGGAGCCCTCCGGCAACGTGGTCTCCGTCGATTTCAGTGTCCGCGGCACCACTGAGGTCAGCCGCGAGCCGCTGACCGCCGAAGTGCTCGAGCACGTCAACCTGAACTCCTCCCGTTCCGACAAGGAAACCCTCCATCTGGCCCTCGGCTTTGATGGAGCGGCTCCGGCTTACGAGCCTGGCGACTCGCTCGAACTGTTCCCCGAGAACGACCCGATTCTCGTCGATGCCGTTCTCGCGGCAACAGGGCTCAGCGGCGAAGAGAGCCTGCGCTCCACATTGCTGAGCGAGCGCGACATCACAACGCTTTCCATCAAGACCCTCGAAACCTTTGCCGCAGAGACGGGGCATCGAGAGTTACGCAAGCTCATCGATGACGAGAACGCCCGCGCGTGGATAGAGGGACGCCAGCTCATCGACCTGGTGGAGGCCTTTCCCGCGGCACTGACGGCCCAGCAGCTCACAGCTCTCACGCGCCCACTCCCACCACGGGCTTACTCCATTGCTTCCTCCCGCAGGGAAGTCGGCGACGAAGCACACCTGCTGATCGCAGCCGTTCGGTATGAGACGCATGGGCGCAAGCGCGGCGGCGTTGCCTCGACCTTTATCGCCGACCGCATCAAGCCCGGCGCGACAGCCTGCGTCCGGCTGAAGCCCAACAAGCACTTCCGGCTGCCGGAACCGTCGACCGATATCATCATGATCGGTCCCGGGACGGGCGTTGCCCCCTTCCGCGCCTTCGTGCAGGAACGCCGAGCCGTCGGTGCCAGTGGCAGATCCTGGCTGTTCTTCGGCGATCGCCAATACACCCACGACTTCCTCTACCAGCTCGAATGGCAGGATGCTCTGAAGGACGGGTCGCTGACGCGGATCGATCTCGCGTTCTCCCGCGATACGTCGAGCAAGGTCTATGTCCAGCACCGCCTGTGGGAACAGCGCCGCGATCTCGTCGAATGGCTGGAGAATGGCGCTCAGCTCTATGTCTGCGGCGATGCCAAAGCCATGGCGAAGGATGTCCGTGCTGCAATCGTCGCCGCCTATGCGGACGTGAAGGCGCTCTCCCCCGAAGCCGCAGAACTCGCCGTGGCAGAGCTTGAGCGCGGCCGTCGCTATCACCAAGACGTTTATTGAGAAACAGAAGATGTCGAAAGAGCTTTCACGCAACGAGCGTATCAAAGAGGCGAGCGGCTATCTGCGTGGCACGCTTGCGGAAGGTCTGACCGACGTCGTGACCGGCGCCATCGGCGAGGACGATCAGCAACTGGTCAAGTTCCATGGCATGTATCTGCAGGACGATCGGGACCTGCGGGCGGAGCGCACGAAGAAGAAGCTCGAGAAGGCTTATTCCTTCATGATCCGCCTGCGCATTCCCGGTGGTGTCTGCACGCCGTCCCAATGGCTCCAGATCGACCGGATCGCTCAGGATTACGCCAATGGAACGCTGCGTCTGACGACGCGGCAGACTTTCCAGTTCCACGGCGTGATCAAATCGAACCTCAAAGCGACCATGAAGGCCATCGATACGGCACTTCTGGACACCCTTGCGGCTTGTGGTGACGTCAATCGCAATGTTCTGGCTTCCACCAACCCGGACCAGTCAAGAGCGCATCGGGCAGCCTATGAGCTGGCCAAGTCGATCTCGGATCACCTCCTGCCGCGGACGCCTGCCTATCGGGAGATCTGGCTCGACGGAGAAAGGATTGCCGGTGGTGAGGAAGAGGTCGTTGAGCCTGTCTATGGCCGCACCTATCTGCCGCGCAAGTTCAAGACGGTCGTGGCGGTTCCGCCGTCGAACGAGGTCGACATCTTCGCTCAAGACCTCGGGTTCATCGCGATCCTTGACGAGAACGGCGAGATCGAAGGCTGGAACGTGACGGTCGGCGGCGGCATGGGCATGACCCATGGCGAGGAGGATACCTATCCGCGCACGGCGGATGTGATGGGCTTCTGCCGCCCCGAGGACGCGCTTGCCGTCGCCGAGGCGGTGGTCACCGTCCAGCGTGACTGGGGCGACCGCAGGAGCCGCAAACATGCTCGCCTGAAATACACGATCGAGGACCGCGGCCTCGCTGCCTTTCGCACGGAGGTCGAGCGGCGCATCGGCAAGCCTTTGGGCGATCCGCGTCCATTCAGCTTCGACTCGAACGGCGACCGATACGGTTGGGTCGAGGGCGAAGATGGACGCTATCACCTGACCCTGTTCATCGAAAACGGTCGTGTGCGCGACATTCCGGGCGGTCCTTCGCTCATGACGGGACTTCGCCGCATTGCGGAGATGCATGACGGGGAGTTCCGCCTGACGGCGAACCAGAACGTCATCATCGCCAATGTCAGGCCTGATAACCGTTCTGCCATCGACGCTTTGGTCGCAAAGCACGGATTGACGAGCCATGCCACGGCCCTGCGTCGCAACGCGATGGCGTGCGTTGCTCTGCCGACGTGCGGTCTGGCGCTCGCCGAAAGCGAACGCTACCTGCCCTCCCTCGTGACGGCGCTGGAAGAGCGCCTTAATCTCCGCGGTCTGGAGGATGACGAAATCACGATCCGCATGACCGGCTGCCCGAACGGGTGTGCGCGTCCTTACATTGCGGAGATCGGCCTCGTCGGCAAAGGTCCCGGCCGTTACAACCTTTATCTCGGTGGCGCCTTTGATGGCTCGCGCCTGTCGAAACTCTATGCCGCCGACCTGCAGCATGAGGAGATCGTTGCAGCACTCGACCCATTGTTCGCGGCCTACGCCCATAGACGCGACTCTGGCGAAAAATTCAGCGACTTTCTTATCCGTTCAGGGATCGTCTCGGCGACAACGAACGGGCGCGATTTTCATGCGAATATCGGCCCCATTGCGAAGGCGGCGGAATGAATACGCCAGTCCCTCCCAGGGCTTCCCGTCCGGCTCGGCTCAATTCCTTGCCGAAGCTGCCGATCTTCTACGATCTCACGGGAAAGCGCATTCTCGTCATTGGAGGAAGCGAGGGAGTTGCCTGGAAGGCGGAACTCCTGGCGGCCTCGGGAGGCATCGTTCGCATCGTCGCCGTAGATCCATCGCCGGAACTGAGCGCCCTCATTGCCAGCGCGCCCGATCAGTTCGATCTCGTTCAGCGCCATTGGCAGCCTGATGATCTTGATGGCGTCTCACTCGCGGTAGCCGATATCGAGAAACCCGATGAGGCTGAACGATTTGTGGAGGTGGCGCGCAGTCGCGGCGTGCTCGTCAATGTCATCGATCAGCCTGCCTTCTGCGATTTTCAGTTCGGATCCATCGTCAACCGGTCGCCCGTTACGGTGGCCATCTCGACAGATGGAGCGGCGCCCATCCTCGCCCAGGCCATCCGACGCCGGATCGAGGCGGCCTTGCCGCTCTCCCTGGGGGCTTGGGCGCAGGCGGCAAAAGAGTTTCGCGAGAACTTGAAAGCAATCGTGCCAGCCAAGGCAGGCCGGCGACGGTTTTGGGAGAAGTTCGTCGACACGGCCTTCACGGCCAAGGGCGATGAAGTGCAACGTTCTTCCAGACTAGAGCGCCTGGCTCTCGAAACGCGTGACGAGCAGGTGACGAGACCAGAGGTTGGCGAAGTGGTTATCGTCGGCGCCGGTCCTGGCGATCCCGAATTGGTGACGCTGAAAGCAATGCGCGAGCTTCAGGCTGCTGACGTCATCGTTTACGACCGCCTTGTGACCCCCGGGGTTCTGGAACTGGCCCGCCGTGAAGCGCGCCGGATTCACGTCGGCAAGGAGGGCCATGGCGCCTCCTGCCGGCAGGATGACATCAATGCGCTTATCGTGGATTTGGCCCTCGCCGGCCATCGCGTTGTGCGCCTGAAAGGTGGGGATCCATCCATTTTCGCCCGCACGGGTGAAGAGGTCGAAGCCTGCCAAGATGCAGGTGTTCCAGTCCGTATCATACCCGGTGTGACGACGGCCAGCGCAGCTGCAGCCTCGCTCGGTGGCTCACTGACTCACCGCGATCATGCGCAGCGTGTCCAGTTCGTCACGGCTCATGATCGTCACGGAGATCTCCCTGAGGAGTTGAACCTCGGAGCTCTCGTGGACCCACTGGCAACGACGGTCGTCTATATGGGTCGGCGGACAGCTTCCAAATTGGCTGCGCGCTTGATCGACAACGGCCTGCAGCCCGATACGCCGGTTGCCGCTGTAAGCGATGCATCGAGGCCAACACAGGAGCAGCTGGAGACCACGCTCGTCGATCTTGCTCACGGAGCCACTTTGCCAGGAAGCGGTCCGCTGATTATCCTTATAGGTGCATCCGTCAGACCGGCCCGCGAGACGACGCCCAACCTGCATCAGGGTTCTTATCACACCGTGCGTGCTAGGCAGCCCGTCAACGGTATAGGTGAAAGACTACCGGTGCTCTTTTCGAGTTGGTCACTGGTTTCAGTGCGATAAGGGCTTTGATGCTGCCTGCACCGAGATCTGGTCAAAGTACGCAATTCTGCACACGACAGATCCGACAACAACCACCCAGAAGAGTGTGATCTGCAGAATTAACTTGCGAGAGAGGCGTGATCGTTTCTTCATGACCTGCGAGAAGAAAAAAGAGCGGCTATGCAAGTATTATACGCAGGATATGCAGTTCAGAAAGCGCCCCAGCAACCAGCTCGTGAATTTAAGAAGAAGATGCCATCTTTCGCTTAGAAAGTAGATAAATCATCCTATGTTCATGAGGGAAGATAGTTCGATCTTCTATAGCAACTTCTTCACTTATCGATGCCTGTTACCATGCTCGCTGGGATGCACGATCTCAAATCAGGGAACGGTTCATGCCCGGTCACATGAGACCCATTTGGGCTAGAAGAGTCCTCGCCTTAGGCCGTAATCCTTCATGTCTCGTCTCAATGGTAGTTGTTCCAAGAGACCAGCTCATATTCAGCCTTGAGCATACAGCCAGTCCGCTCAAATTTCGTAATCGCGAGGTTGTGCATAGAGGTAAGAGGTGCTGTCCCGATCGGATCGACTGCTCCCTCTCGTCGTGGCCTGCCCCGAGTAGGTGATCCGGGTGTGATGTTAATTCAGAGTTGGCCTGAAGCATTGGCCGCCGCTGCGGCGGCGGTGCTCGTGGGAGTGGCGGCTTGGGAGCGGATTTCCCTCCGATGAGTGCAAAGGCCCTGCTAAAAACGGCAAGACATACGGAATTTGCGACGCAGTTCCGATGCGCGAGCCCTGCCCGACTTCGCCCATCGGAACAGCGAAGGTAAAGGGCGTCCAAATACCGGCGAAGGGGCGGATTTCATCTCAATCTCGATCGGCCGCGAGGGAGATCATGCCCCTCCCGCTATTCGTTCAACCTCCAAGCCCTCAGATGTTCCTCAAGGGCCTCATCCGTATCGGCCGGAACAGAGGGACCACTCCAGGCCGTCGACCCGAACGTGATGCCCGTTCCGTCTCGCCCGACAATTCGCCAGAAATGCAGCGCAGCACTCCGTTCCTTGTGCCCCATTTCGGCACGCGCAGCATCCGCTTCGGGCCGGGTCGCCTCCCGAAGCCGATAGCGCCGCGATGGGTTGTCAGCGAACCATAATTCGTCGGGTGTCATGATGCCTCCAACCAATTCAAGCTCGGCAAGCGCTCTCGGGTCGCTCCTGGCCGAACGCGCATTCGATCAGCACTCCCACAAGCGCCGACACATCAAACATCAGGCATGACGACCATGACGTTCGGCCGTGTCAGCTGCCGTCTCAGATCGCTGCAATCCTGCGCTCGAAGCCCATCGAGAAACTCCAAACCCGCGCTTGCAGGCGGATCGAGGAGATGCACCTCCAAGCTCCCGTCCTGCGGCACGGCAGTCGCTATCGTGACCAAACCCGTCGGTGTCTCCCGCTCGATTCTGGCTCCGAGAATGTCGTCGCACTGAAGCCGCAGGATGAACTCCATCGTCATCTCCTCAGTTCGTTCACAACAATCCAATAGACCGGGAACTCGCATGGTAGACGGCAAACGCGCCGAGCACCGCTCCCAATCCCCGCTTATCCCAACCACCCTGCGGGCCTGCCGACCCAAGCGACTAATCGGCCGAACAATGCCGAGCCTAGCGCATCGTGCAGAACCGGAGATCCGCGTCAGCGAAAAGTGGATCCGGTTTTCCGCCCCGAACGATGCACCACGCAAAAGATCGATGCACTAGACATACGCTTATCCCTTAAGCGGCTTCCCCAACGTCGGAGGAGCTTAGTGGGCTTTGCGCCGGACAGGAAGGTTCACCAAAGATCCCGATGAGCTGCTGAGCCCTGGCGAGGCCGCGGACCGTGCAATCCCCTGCCAACACAGCCTCTACGTAAACGACCGACCGTCCTGTCCGTGTGTCGTCGGCGATCCGGTAAATGTGAGTCCAGGCCACATCTGGTGCGTCTCTCCCATGTTGTGGCCCTTGATGAGTGACGACATACACGCGCGACCATTCGGATCGGCCGAAGCGTCTTTTCCAGTGACAGGAGCCCACGTAACGGACCGTATCGCGAGGCCCCGTGATCAACGGCAGATCACCTGTATTGCGCCTTTGCATCCCTCTACCCCAAACCTGTGAGCAGACTGACGCAGTGGCTTAGATCCCGTTTGGTTGCCGGTTCGGCCACATCCTTCCTGGCGGAAGCGCCACCTTGCTCGGTCAGCAGGTTGGCGTTGGACGTCAGTCCAACTCTTGATGTCACCACTGGTGTAGCTTGCACCTGCGCTGTTTACAAGCCCGGGCATGCGCAAGGCAGCCTTCGTTCTGCGCATGCCCGGCTCTTTCGAAGTCAGCTCGCACTGAAGGCGGCCGTAACGCCTGATCAGATGCCCGGCTCCTGAAGCTCACTTCGGGCGTGTGGTAAATTGATTGGCATTGCGTGACGCCAACGGCCTCGAGCCGGCCTCGATCGGCTGGCGCCAACCTTCCAGGATCGGCAGCAGCGAGAGCTTCACGCCGAGCTTGTCCATCGGCTCGTCGGTGGCAATCTCGAACAGGATCCCGTGCGGCTCGCGGAAGTAGAGACTGTCATCTAAACGCGACGATGCTCCAGATTATTAGTCAGAGGATCACAGCCGGTTCGGACCAGATCGGGCTGTTCTATCCGCGGCGCGGCGTGGCCTTCGTATCGGCGGCGTCCGCTTCAAGGATGTCGTCTTTCAGCGGCCGTCCCAGGTGGAAGGCACCAAGTGCAAGGTCGTTAACGTCCGGCTGGCCGAGGCTCTCTCGAAGGCGCGTCGATCAAAGTCCGCAGTATGGAGCCGATTGCCCCTCGCTTGAGCTCTTCTTGCTGGGGCATGCCGAAGTCCCGCAGCTTGACCGGGGAAGCTGCATCATGCTCTCGGCAATGACATTCGAGCGACTGCTAGAGCCGGCTCACGCCAACGCGCAAGGAGTGGCGGAAGTCCTTGCAAATCGATGGGCTCCGTGCGCCGGTCGGACCTTGGCTCAGGCCGAGCGGGTGAAACCTGATCATTGGGCAGATTTTGCGAAAGTGCAGCAGGCATAGCCCCTGCATCGCAAATGGATGACGGAATTCTACGAAGCGCGAAGCGCACGGGCACACCGCGGGTCGCACTCTGACTTCAGCCAAAACTGGAAAAGCTGGCAACAGATGGGTATTGCTGCTTTCGCGGCATTCGGTAGCAAAAACCGCCTGGTGGTCCTTTCGGAATGCCGCAGCTTCAAAGTCCCTTTCACTTAGTCTCGGTGTTCCGGACATCGCAATCCTATGCGCGAAGCGTCATTGCGCCGTCAACGAGGATGGTTGCGCCGGTCAAGTAGGGATGCGCGTCAGAGGCAAGGTCGAGAGCGACCGCGGCCATCTCGTGCGGCTGGGCCATCCGGCCGACGGTCGGGATGTTGTTCTTGGCCCATTGCGCCGCGCCGACGGCCCACACGGCATCGGGCGCATCGGCCATGCCGCCTGCGCGGCGCACGAGAGCGGTGTCGGTGGTGCCCGGCAGCAGCGCGTTCACCCTGATCCCGTGCTTCACGTAGTCGAGAGCGGCGCCGCGCACGAGCCCCACGAGCGCCGACTTGCTCGCCCCATAGGCAGATTGGTCTTCGCGCAGTGCGACCGCCGTCGCCGACGAGGTCACAACGATCTGCCCGCCGCCCTGCGCCATCATATGAGGCACCTGGTACTTGATGGCGAGAAACACGCCCCGGAGATTGGTGTTGAGGATGTCGTCGAACTCATCCACGCTGTACTCGTGCAGTGGCTTCTGAAGGGTGATCCCGGCATTGTTGAAGGCGACGTGAAGACCGCCGTAGCGCGCAACAGTCTCTTTGATGAAACGCTGCACGTCGGCCTCGCGGCGCACATCCGCCGGGATGTAGGTCGCCTCGCCTCCCGCAGCCCTGATGGCGCGCTCGACCTCCTGTCCCAGCTCCTGGCGGCGGCCGCAGAAAGCCACCTTCCCGCCTTCTCGCGCGAAGGCCTCCGCAGCCGCGCGGCCGATCCCGGAGGTCGCGCCGGTGATCACCACGACCTTGTTCTCGAACCGGCGCCGGCCATCCAGGACGACCGGCGCCGGCTGCGCACCGCTCGTCGCGAGCGCAACCCCGCCTGCGAGCCCGGCCGCCGCGCCAATCGCCATCCCTGCTCCAGCGCCAACCAGCGCTCGCCTGCGACTCCATCCTTTCAGACGATCCGATTCCATTTGCCCCTACCCGATTTTAGATCAAACTAGA
Source organism: Microvirga medicaginis (assembly GCF_052658925.1). NCBI lineage: Bacteria > Pseudomonadati > Pseudomonadota > Alphaproteobacteria > Hyphomicrobiales > Methylobacteriaceae > Microvirga > Microvirga medicaginis. Next base: position 119,978 of record NZ_JBQWEL010000012.1, read on the forward strand.
CAGTATTAAGATTCCAGATGATCTTTACAGTGTCAAGATTAATCCGTGTGGAGGGGGCATGGCCCGCAAGTCCAGCGAAAAAGGCCGGTATCACCACGGCGACCTTCGGGACGCCCTCGTGGCCGCCGCCGATGAGATCCTGCTGGAGGCCGGCGTGGAAGCCTTCAGCCTCCGCGAAGCTGCGCGGCGGGCCAGCGTATCCCCTGCGGCGCCCGCGCATCATTTTGGCAGCGTCGCCGGGCTCCTCACGGAAGTCGCCATTCGGGGGTTCGAGGAGCTGACCCGCTTCCTTCAGGAAGGGGAGAAGCAGGGCGGCGCCGACCCGTATCAGCGGCTGCGCGGCCAGGGCATGGGCTATGTGCGCTTCGCATTGGCCCATCCGGGCAGGTTCAATCTCATGTTCCGCAAGGATCGGCTGGAGGCCGACAATCCGAAACTGCGGGCCGCCGGTGGAGCCGCCTATGCCGAACTAGAGCGTGTCATGCGGGACAACTTGGGACCCAAGACCTCGCCGGAGTCGGTTGCGCTTGCCGCCCAGGGGGCATGGGCGCTCGTTCATGGCTTTGCTCATCTCGCCCTGGACGGGAAGTTCGGGGCCGCAAAGGGCGGAGCCGGAGCGGCCGTGGACGAGGTGCTGCCGAAGATCCTGGCCTTGTACCTGCCGAAGGCATTGAATGATGCCGTGACAATTGACGTGAAACCCGGCGCATGAGGTCGCGAGATGGAGACCGCTGTCCTCCGAACCTTGGCGTGAGCGGCGAGGCATGATGATAGCCCGTTGCGTAAACGGGACTGTTGCATTAACCTTGGCAGTTTAGAGGAAGGCGGCTATGTGAGGAGCCGTCCTGTTGTCTCTGTTCAAGCGCCGCCGCTTCCCGGTTGAGATCATCCTTCTGTGCGTGCGCTGGTACTGCAAGTACGGCATCAGCTATCGTGATCTGGCTGAAATGATGTCCGAGCGTGGTGTCGAGGTCGACCCATCCACCATCTTTCGCTGGGTCCAGCGCTATGCCCCAGAGATCGAGAAGAGGGTGCGCCGATATCAGGGAAAGCGGTCCGGATCCTGGCGGGTCGACGAGACCTATGTGCGGGTCGGCGGGTGTTGGAAGTATCTGTTTCGGGCTGTCGACAAGCACGGTCAACTCATCGACTTCATGTTATCGGACCGGCGGAATACCAGAGCCGCTTATCGCTTCCTACGCAAAGCTCTGAAGACGATGAGCGACTATCCTCCGTCATCAATCACGACCGACAGGTTGGCGTCTTACCCGGAGGCAATTCGGCGCCTGCAACGAGAGGGCCACTTGGCGCTCAGCGTCGAGCACCGGACGTCAAAATATCTGAACAACATCATCGAGGCGGACCACGGTGCGCTCAAGCGCGTGATCCGCCCAACGCGTGGTTTTCAGAGGGTGAAGACAGCCGATGCGACGATCAAAGGCTTCGAGGTGATGCGAATGATCCGGCGTGGGCACTGCATCCTGCAGCAGCAAGGCGCGACAGGAGAAGTCCGTCTCGTCAATCAACTCTTTGGTCTCGCCGCCTGAAGAAAGCTCGCGGATAGGTTCGTTATGCCCTTTCCAAGTTACTGCAACGAAGCCGAGCGATTTCTATGACGTGGAATTTTCTATCATGCTCTCATTGGACGAGAGCGTGGTTCTCCGTCGTTTTGATCGCTGCGCTGACTCCTTCGCACACTTCGCGACATGAGCCGCCCTGTTGATGACCTGGAGGTTGCGTGCGCCCCAGAACGTCAGCAGCTCCGGCCAAGGTTTCGAGCGATGCTGAGACCAAACAGCGAAGAGCGGAACGCGGTGGTCCACCTCGGCGGTTCTCAGCAGGCGACGTCCGGTCGTCGCGCATTTCCGGTTCTGGCGCAGCTTGAGCATCCTCAGATGATAGGTCGGTGCGGTCCAGAGCTGCCAGGCCACGACACAAGCGGCATGCCAGGTGGCATTCTTGTTGAACTTGCCGTCGCCCCTGAGATTACGATGCCATCCTAAGCGATAGACAGGCTGCCCGCAGACGCAGCAATGCCCTGGTCCACGCGAGTATGCAGGCTCGCGGTAGGGTGATGGCGGCGTGCGGAACGACATCGGCAATCCTTCTTCCTTGCCGGACCCGAGACGCCACTGCCAATCTGCAGGCTGCCCACTCTTGGCTGCGAGTGCGCGCGCCAATCGATCCGCCAGAAGCGGCCGGTGACGCCAATACGACTCCATGGCGCGACGTTGCGTGGGCGGGATCAGCGGCTGTCTGAGTGCGTGGGACAGAACGCATGCAGGGAAGCGTTCGGACAAGCGCTTCTCCAGTCGGGCCCGCGCCGTCTGATTTTTCTCGTCTCGCCAATCCGACATTTCAGACTCGTTGTCCCGTTGGTTTCATCGTCAGTTGCGCAGCCACCGTTCGCAGTCTCGGGGCGCGCGAGCAAGCTATGCCGAAGAGACGTTGAACAGCCCTTAACCTTATGGCGACCAGTTTGCTCCTACGGTTCTGACCTTCATGAACGGCGGCAGCGTTGCTGCGGGGGACTGAATGCAGGGACAGGCGGATCTGTTTTTTGGATTGGACGAGACGGCGGCGCCGATCCGGAAGCCCGTTACCTCTGATATCGAGGTGAAGCCGGGGCAGAAGCGTCCGTTCCGGCTGGATACTGCCAACTTCGAGGCTGCGGTCGAGGCCTTGGAGGCAAGTGGGCAATACCGCATCCTGCGTCGCCTTCTGCCCCGTTCCGTGGCCACATCCCGCAACGCAGTTCCGGGCGAAAAGTTGGCCGTCATCGTGGACACCGAAACCACAGGTCTCGACCACGCCCGGGACGAGGTCATCGAGATCGGCATGGTGGCGTTCTCGTATGATGAAGACGGTCGCATCGGCGATGTTGTCGGCACCTTCAATGCCCTGCGGGAGCCTTCGATCCCGATCACGCCCGAGATCACGCGCCTGACCGGGATCACGCCCGACATGGTGGCGGGACAAACGATCGATTTGGATGCCGTCGAAGCATTCATCCAGCCGGCCCATCTGGTGATTGCCCATAACGCCCGCTTTGACCGTCCCTTCTGTGAGCGCCTGACCCATGGCTTTTCGCTGAAGGCCTGGGCCTGCTCGCATGCGGAAGTGTCCTGGTCCGACTTCGGCTTCGAGGGCTCGAAGCTCGGATACCTGCTGTCGCAGTGCGGCTGGTTTCATCAGGGGCATCGGGCCGTCGAGGACTGTCATGCCCTTCTGGAGGTACTTGCAACTCCCCTCCCTGATGACGCGGGTTGTGCCATGTCCCATCTGCTGGCCTCAGCCCGGAAGGCGCTGCTGCGGATCTGGGCGGAAGGCTCTCCCTTCGACATGAAGGATGCCCTCAAGAAGCGGGGCTACCGCTGGAACGACGGCACGGACGGCCGCCCCAAATCCTGGTTCATCGAGATTGGCGAGGAGTCGTATGAGGCAGAGCTGACGTTTCTGCGGCAAGAAATCTATCGCAGGAACGTGGAGCCATTTACGCAAAGGATCACGCCCTTCGAGCGTTTCCGGGCTGCTTCATAGTTTTCTTCGATCCGTCACGAAAGTGTTCGTGGTGGTCGCTCGTGCCCTCCTGAACGGCTCGTCCACTTGATAGCCAATCATCGAATGTGGTGTTGCGTCAGGAAAGTTCGTCGTTGGAGTTGCGACTATCTGTGCGAGAGATGCTCGGATTAACGGGGCGCTTACTCCCCTGCCGGATAGTGCCGGCTCGGTACGGCAAAAGGAGAAGCCATGAGTGACATCGTTGGAATTCCGGGCAATCGGATCCGCTCGTTCGTGGAGCGCATCGAGCAGATCGAGAACGAGATCAAGGAGCTGAACGAGGCCAAGAAGGAAATCCTCTCCGAGGCCAAGGGCGAGGGCTTCGACGTAAAGATCCTCAAGGAGATCATCAAGCTCCGCAAGCAGGATCAGGACGAGCGCGACGAGCACGAGACCCTGCTCGACGTCTATATGCGGGCGATGGACGAAGCAGACCCCGCTCCTGCCGCTGAAGCGGCCTAAGCGCACTCTGGAATTTCAGATAACGAGAAGGCCGCCGACTCATCGGCGGCCTTCTTACTTTCTCATGGAATGCAGAGCAGTTGACGCGCAGGGTGCTTACGGTTCTACAAGAGATCCTTAGGCGGCATCCTCCGATGCACTCGCGTCATCGTTGCCCTGCAGGTCTGCGATGAGGAGACCGGCATTCTGGCGGATCCGGCTCTCGATTTCGGCCGCAATCTCGGGATTGTCCTTCAGGAACGTCTTGGCGTTCTCGCGCCCCTGGCCGAGGCGCTGGCTGTCGTAGGAGAACCAAGCCCCGGACTTCTCGACCACGTTGGCCTTCACTCCGAGGTCGATCAGCTCGCCCACCTTGGAGATGCCCTCGCCGAACATGATGTCGAACTCGACCTGCTTGAACGGAGGAGCGACCTTGTTCTTGACCACCTTCACTCGCACCTGATTGCCGATCGGCTCATCGCGGTCCTTCAGGGTCGAAGTCCGGCGGATGTCGAGACGGACCGAAGCGTAGAACTTCAGCGCGTTGCCGCCTGTCGTCACCTCCGGGCTGCCATAGGTGACGCCGATCTTCATGCGGATCTGGTTGATGAAAATCACCGTCGTGTTGGCGCGGCTGATCGAGCCGGTGAGTTTCCTCAGCGCCTGGCTCATCAGGCGGGCCTGAAGACCGGGGCGGCTCTCGCCCATCTCGCCCTCGATCTCGGCTTTCGGGGTCAGGGCGGCCACCGAGTCGATGACCAGGACATCCACGGAGCCCGAGCGGACGAGCGTATCGGCGATCTCGAGTGCCTGCTCACCGTTGTCCGGCTGCGAGACGAGAAGATCGTCCAGGTTCACACCGAGCTTGCGGGCATAAACAGGATCCAGGGCGTGCTCGGCATCAATAAAGCCGCAGACGCCGCCCTTCTTCTGAGCCTCGGCGATGGTGTGCAGCGCGAGCGTCGTCTTGCCGGACGATTCCGGTCCGTAGACCTCGATGATCCGGCCGCGCGGCAGACCGCCCACGCCGAGGGCAATGTCCAGGCCCAGCGATCCGGTGGAGACCGTCTCGACTTCGATGACCTGATCGCCGCCGAGGCGCATGATGGCGCCTTTGCCAAAGGCGCGTTCAATCTGGCTGACGGCGGTCTCGATCGCCTTGGCCTTATCCGTGGTCATCGCAAATCCTGTGCTCGATAGAAGTGAGCCGCACCCTACTGGCGTTCGTGCTAGCAATCTAGAACAAATAAAGAACATATTGTCGCGTCGTCACCCTGCGACGATAAGCTGGACCGTTGCGAACAAAACAGGAATCAGGGTCTATAGTGGATCCAAAAGGAATGATTCGACTGTGCCCGCGCACCCCGCCTACCTTGACCAACTCAATCCCCGGCAGCGTCAGGCGGTGGAGCACGGCATCCTGGCCAACGGCTCAAATTCGGCTGCGCCGCTGCTGGTCATTGCCGGCGCAGGCTCGGGCAAGACCAACACCCTCGCCCATCGTGTGGCCCATCTGATCGTCAACGGCGCCGATCCGCGCCGCATCCTCCTGCTGACCTTCTCCCGCCGGGCCGCGGCCGAGATGACACGCCGGGTCGAGCGGATCGCCAGCCAGGTTCTGGGCCAGAGCGCCGGGGTGATGACCGACGCCCTCACCTGGGCCGGCACATTCCACGGCATCGGCGCCAGGCTCCTGCGGGACTATGCACCCGAGATCGGGCTGGATCCCGCCTTCTCGATTCATGACCGCGAGGACTCGGCCGACCTGATGAACCTCGTCCGGCACGAACTCGGCTTCTCGACGACGCAGAGCCGCTTTCCCGCGAAGGCAACCTGTCTCGCAATCTATTCGCGCTGCGTGAATGCCGAGATGACGATCGAGGAGGTGCTGCGAACCTCGTACCCGTGGTGTGCCGGCTGGGCCGCCGAACTGCGGCAGCTGTTCGCCGCCTATGTCGAAGCCAAGCAGCGCCAGAACGTGCTCGATTACGACGACCTCCTGCTCTACTGGGCCCAGATGGTGGCCGAGCCCGCAATCGCGGCCGAACTCGGAGGCCGCTTCGATCATGTCCTCGTCGACGAGTACCAGGACACCAACCGGCTCCAGTCCTCGATCCTGCTCGCCCTCAAGCCGGGCGGTCACGGCCTGACGGTGGTCGGGGACGATGCCCAGTCGATCTATTCGTTTCGCGCGGCCACAATCCGCAACATCCTGGACTTCCCCAGCCAATTCAGCCCGCCGGCCGAGATCGTCACGCTGGACCGCAACTACCGCTCATCCCAGCCGATCCTGGCCGCGGCCAATGCGGTGATCGAGCTGGCCTCCGAGCGCTTCACGAAGAACCTCTGGACTGACCGCACTTCCGCCGAGCGGCCGCAACTCGTGGCCGTGCGGGACGAGGCCGAGCAGGCCCGCTACGTGGTCGAGCGGGTGCTGGCGAACCGCGAGAGCGGCATGAGCCTCAAGCAACAGGCCGTGCTGTTTCGGACCTCGCATCATTCCGGGCCGCTGGAGGTGGAGCTGACCCGCCGCAACATCCCGTTCGTCAAGTTCGGCGGCCTCAAGTTCCTCGATGCCGCACATGTCAAGGACCTGCTAGCCCTGCTGCGGTTCGTCCAGAATCCACGCGATCGGATTGCAGGATTCCGGCTGATGCAGCTTCTGCCGGGCGTCGGCCCGACCTCGGCCCAGAAGGTGCTCGACTGCATGCATGATGCCGCCAATCCTGTCGGGGCGCTGCTGGAAGCCCCTGCCCCGCCCCGCGCCGGCGACGAGTGGCACGCGTTCGTCGACACGATCACACAGCTTCGCGCCGGGACAGCGGGGTGGCCGGCGGAACTTGAGCTAGCGCGGACCTGGTACGAGCCGCACCTCGAGCGCATGCATGAGGACGCCGTGACACGCAAAGCGGACCTGATCCAGTTGGAGCAGATCGCGGCGGGCTACCTCTCCCGCGAGCGTTTCCTCACCGAGCTCACGCTCGATCCGCCGGACGCTACGAGCGACCAGGCCGGTGTGCCTCTGCGTGATGAGGACTATCTGATCCTGTCGACCATCCATTCCGCCAAGGGACAGGAGTGGAAGTCGGTGTTCGTCCTGAACGTGGTTGATGGCTGCATTCCGTCCGATCTCGGCACCGGCACCACGGCGGAGGTCGAGGAGGAGCGCCGGCTGCTGTACGTGGCCATGACCCGCGCCAAGGACCACCTGCATCTCATCGGGCCGCAGCGGTTCTTCACGCACCAGCAATCCGCCACGGGCGATCGTCATGTCTATGCCGCCCGCACCCGCTTCATTCCCAGCGCGCTCCTGAAGCTGTTCGAGCGGGTGTCATGGCCCGTGGCTGTTTCGGAGTCCACGGCCACATCTGCCGCAACAAAAGGCGTTCGGGTCGATGTCGGCGCGAAGATGCGGGGCATGTGGCGATAGCCGGCCTGCCGAGGTGGACTATCACATGGCCATCAGTGGCTGCGACGAGATTAGTGGAGGTCATAAGCGATGACCCAAAGGTCCGCCTCCAATGTCAGTCAGCAACACGCCTCTGAGGGAATCGGAAAGAACCCCGCTCCGGCTGAACGCCAGCGCAAGATCATCCATATCGATATGGACGCGTTCTTCGCGTCCGTCGAGCAGCGGGACAACCCGGATCTCCGCGGCAAGCCTGTGGCGGTGGGTGGAGCAGGCGAGCGCGGCGTCGTGGCGGCTGCCAGCTATGAGGCCCGCCAATTCGGCGTCCGCTCCGCCATGGCCTCTACGATGGCGCGACGCAAATGCCCGGAGCTCATCTTCGTGCCACCGCGCTTTGAGGTGTATCGGGAGATCTCGCTGCAGATCCGCACGATCTTCGCCGAATACACCCCGCTCATCGAGCCGCTCTCACTCGACGAGGCTTATCTCGACGTCACCGAGAACCTCAAAGGCATCACGTCGGCCACGCAGATCGCGGAGGAGATCCGGGAGAAGATCCGCGAGCAGACGGCTCTGACGGCATCGGCCGGCGTGTCGTACAACAAATTCCTGGCGAAGCTCGCCTCGGATCATCGCAAGCCCGATGGCCTCTTCGTCATCACGCCCCGGTTGGGCCCCGTCTTCGTCGAAGCGCTGGAGGTGGGCAGGTTTCACGGCATCGGGCCGGCCACCACCACAAAGATGCACAGCCTCGGCATCTACACGGGCCTGGACCTGCGGTCCCAGTCCCTCGAATTCCTGCAGCAGCATTTTGGCAAGGCCGGATCCTACTACTACTGGATTGCCCGCGGCGTGGATCACCGTCCCGTGCAACCGGACAGAACTCGCAAGTCGGTTGGAGCGGAAAACACCTTCTCCCGCGATCTGACTACCTTTGAAGAGATGAAACAGAGCCTCGAGCCGATCATCGACAAGGTCTGGCGCTTCTGCGAGGGCTCGAACATTCGGGGCCGCGCGGTCACATTGAAGGTCAAGTATGCCGGTTTCCAGCAAGTCACCCGTAGCCGGTCCTTTGCATCGCCGGTGGACAGTAAGGCAGCATTGGAACGTGCAAGCGTCGAGCTGGCATCGTCAACTTAACCGAAGAGTGACCTGGATCGAGCTATCTGTGCGGCATGGAATCGACCCGTCATCCTCGCTATGCCCGCCACCGCTTTCCGGCCGAAGTGATCAGCTACGCCGTCTGGCTGTACTTCCGCTTCCCGCTTAGCCTGCGCATGGTCGAGGAGATGCTGGCCGCCCGAGGTATCGGGGTGAGCTATGAGACCGTGCGGCAGTGGGCGCTGAAGTTCGGTCAGGACTTTGCCAACAAGATCCGCTGCCGTCTTCCGGCAGCCGGAGATAAATGGCACCTGGACGAGGTCGCGATCAGCATTGCGGGCCGGAAGCACTGGCTCTGGCGCGCCGTCGACCAGCATGGGATCGTGCTCGACATCCTGGTTCAGAGCCGCCGGGACGCCAAAGCGGCCAAGCGTCTGCTGCGCAAGCTGCTCAAGAAGCAAGGCACAGCACCGCGCGTGATGATCACCGACAAACTGGCCAGCTATGCCGCCGCGAAGAGAGTGGTCATGCCAGGTGTGGAGCATCGGCAGCACAAAGGCTTGAACAACAGGGCGGAGAACTCTCATCAGCCGACCCGCCGACGCGAACGCATCATGAAGCGCTTCAAATCAGTCGGGCAGGCGCAGCGATTCCTCTCAGTCCACGACCAGGTTGCAAATCTCTTCCGCCGTCCTGCACACATTACCGCTGCCGCTCATCGCACATCCCGAGCTCAAGCCTTCCGGGTCTGGGCTGAGGTAACCGGCATCGCGAGTACCTGATCTGACGTTCCTGGAGGGGTAGACCTGTCTCAAGTCGTTAAGTTGACGATGCCCCGGCGAGGCAGATGTACTTGATTTCGAGGAAGCCCTCGATGCCGTACTTGGAGCCCTCGCGGCCCAGGCCCGACTGCTTGATGCCGCCGAAGGGCGCCATCTCGTTGGCCAGCGCCGGCGTGTTCACGCCGACCATGCCGCTCTCCAGCGCCTCCGCCACGCGCCAGACGCGGGCCATGTCCCTGGCATAGAAGTACGAGGCCAGGCCGAACTCCGTGTCGTTGGCCATCGCGATCACATCCGCCTCGTCCTTGAAGGTGATGATCGGAGCCAAAGGCGCGAAGGTCTCCTCCTTCGTCACCTTCATGCCCTGGGTGATGCCGGTCATCACCGTCGGCTCGAAGAAGGTGCCGCCCAGTTCTGAGCGCTTGCCGCCGACGAGCACCTTGCCGCCCTTGGAAAGCGCGTCCTGGACATGATCCTCCATCTTCGCCACGGCGCGATCGTCGATCAGCGGCCCCATGGCGACACCGGCTTCCGTGCCCCGGCCAAGCTTGAGACCCTTGGCCTTGGCGGCGAGCTTCTCGGCAAATGCCTCGGCCACGCTCTCCTGCACATAGATCCGGTTGGCGCAGACGCAGGTCTGGCCGGCATTGCGGAACTTCGAGGCCGTGGCGCCTTCCACCGCAGCATCGAGGTCGGCGTCGTCGAACACGATGAAGGGTGCGTTGCCGCCGAGCTCCAGCGACAGGCGCTTGATGCTGTCGCCGGCCTCGCGCATCAGCCAGCGGCCGACATTGGTCGAGCCGGTGAAGGTGATCTTGGCCACCTTCGGGTTGTGGCAGAACTCCTCGCCGATGGGCTTTGCCTCACTGGTGGTGATCACCGAGAACGCGCCCTTAGGGATGCCCGCCCGCTCGGCCAGAACGGCGAGGGCGAGAGCCGAGAGCGGGGTTTGCGCGGCGGGCTTCAACACCATGGTGCAGCCGGCCGCCAGCGCCGGCCCCACCTTGCGGGTGATCATGCCATTGGGAAAGTTCCAGGGCGTGATCGCGGCGCACACGCCCACCGGCTGTTTCAGCACCAGGATGCGCTGGCTCGGGTTGGCACCAGGAATGATGTCTCCATCAATGCGCTTGGCCTCTTCCGCGAACCACTCGATGTAAGCGGCGTTCGACACCACCTCGCCCTTGGCCTCGGCAAGCGGCTTGCCCTGCTCGGTGGTGAGGAGGAGAGCGAGATCGTCGGCATTCTCGATGATGAGATCGTACCACTTCTTCAGGATCTGGCTGCGCTCCTTGGCAGTGCGCTTGGCCCAGGCCTTTTGCACCTCGTGTGCCTTGTCGATGGCGCGGCGGGCGGCATCCGCCCCGAGATCGGGCACGGTGGTGATCAGCGCCCCGTCGAAGGGATCGGTGACGGGAAGGGTCTTGCCGTCTTGCGCCTCCACCCACTCGCCCGCCACATAGGCCTGAGAGACCAAGAGGGACGCGTCCTTCAGGTCGGGAACGCGGCGCTCCGGAGGATTATGTGCAGTCATAACAAGGCTCCTTAAGGCATGGGATTCTGGAGGCGGCCCACAGACCGCGTTAACATCAGCGATAAGTTCCAAGAGTGGCGAATTGCCACGCCATGGAGGCCGATATGGAAAGCTTTCGGCCTCTGCAGTCAGAGCAAGCGCTCTCGACAGGCACTCCAGGAAACGCTGCCTGATCATGAATTTTGATCCATGACTTGCATCATGAGCGGCAGCTGTTCCTCGACCATGCGGAATCCATACTGGACCCGGCAACCACGAGCCGCCGCGGCTGTGAGAAAGGCCGTTTCTTGAGGATTGATCACTACGTCAACGGCCATCATCGAGGAGTCCAGCCCATTGACGTCCATCGGGTAGGGATCATTCGCCTTCAGTCCTAGGCTGGTGGCATTGACAACGATATCGTGTCCTTTTGGATTGCTGTCTCCAACACGGATTTCACAATTCGGGAAGGCGCGTTTGATGCGACGTGCAAGTTCCTCAGCCCGGGAGACTGTGCGGTTGAAGATCGTAATGGCGCCTGCACCCTGCTGGGCAAGCCCAAAGCCGATACCCGCGGCAACACCTCCTGCACCAGACATGTAGATGCGTGCTCCCGCAAGGCTCACTCCACTCTCGCGCAGAGCCCCGACACATCCCTGTCCGTCCAGTTGGTCTCCGGTCAGAGTGCCGTCACTATCTCTTCGTACGACATTAACCGCTCCGGAAAGTTCGGCGGACTCGGTCAGGCGATCCAAGAGTGGAACGATCGTCTGCTTATGCGGAATGGTGACAAGAAAACCGCGCAGGTTCTGCAGACGGCGAAGCCCGTCTACGACCTTGTCAAGGTCCGAAGGCTTGACATGGAGTGGAACCAGAACGCCATCCCGTCCCATCTCGACCATATAGGCATTGATCAGAGTGGGCGATCCAACGTGCTCGATTGGATCTCCGATCAGTCCATACAGAGCCGTCTTTCCTGTGATAGCCATATGGGATTTTCCGATACCCGGAACTTGTCTTCTGCCTCCAACGCTTCTTGAACACCTGAGGGCGCGAAGGCCCTCAGGCGCTGAGTGTCATGCGGGCTTACTGAACGGTCCGGACCTTCTGAAGCAGCGCCTCAGCCGTCGGGCCGAGTTTCTTCGCAAATTCCGTGTTGAATTCCACGAGCGCTTTCGCGAAGGCGTCGAGATCCTTGGTTTCGACGATCTTCACTCCTGCACCCTTGATTTCGTCGAGCGCTTTGTTGTTGAACTCTTCGACGAGGCCGACTTGGTATTCCATTGCCTCCTGAGCAGCCTCGTGCACCGCCTTCTGCTGATCCTGAGGAAGACTATTGAACTTGTTTCCGTTCATCGCGAAGAAGCGATAATGCCAGATGTGCTTCGTCAGGCTGACGCTTTTCGTTGGCTCATACCATTTCGTAGTCGCGAGCGTAGCAGGCTCGCCCTCGGCAGCGTCCGCAACGCCGGTCTCAAGGCTGGTATAGACCTCAGGGAACGGGATTGGAGTCGGAACTGCACCCAAAGCGCGAGCGAAGCCGACATAGAGCGGGGACTCTGGCACACGCAGGCGCAAGCCGCGCATATCGCTCAAAGTGTTGATTTCTTTGCGGCTCGCAAGCGAACGCGGACCAAGAAAGAGGTAGCCGAGGTTCTTGATTCCCTTCGCCTGGAACATTTTGTCCACGTCGGGAGCAATAGCCATTGCAACGCGCTGCATGTGCTTCAGGTCGCGATAGAGATATGGAAGTTCCAGCACCTGCGCATCAGGCACGAAGCGGCCAATCCCGGACAACCCGCTCGGAGCGATATCGATCGTCCCGGCAATCACGCTTTCCGCAAGCTCCCGCTCATTGCCGAGAGTGGAATCGAGATAAACCTCGACCTTTACGGCGCCATTGGTTTTCTTCTCTACAAGTTCGGCGAAGCGCTTGTCGGCCAGACTGTTGCTGTGGGTTTGGGCGTAGATATCGCCAAGCTTTAGAACAGTTTGTGCCGAACTGGCTGATGTAAACGTCACCATGGCTGCTGTGCCAATGGCCGCGATTGTCATGAGACGCTTTAGAATTCCAGGCATAACGACCTCCCAAAGTAACTTGCCTTCGCGGCAAGATTTTTTAACCACCTTTGTCAGAACAGAGATGGCAAGTACGTAACGAGCGCCGGCACATAGGCGATCAGCAGGTTTGTGAGCACCAGCGGGATCAGAAAGACCCAGACCAGCCTCATGATCGCTGACAGAGGGATCTTCGCCAGCGTGCATCCGATGAACAGAAGCGTTGCGACCGGTGGTACAACAGCGCCCAGCATAATCGCCAGAACCATCACAACGCCGAAATGCACGGGATCGTAATGCAGGGCTGCGCCAATCTTCGCGAGAGTGGGAACAAAGAGCACTGCAGTCGAAACCTCATCCATGAGGCTGCCGATGATGGCAAGCGAGATGATGAGAATCGCAACGAGAAGCCAAGGTTGGTCTGTAATTCCGAACAGGACGTTCATGACCACGGTTTCGAACCGGCCCAGGGCAAGCATCGTTCCGAATACGGATGCAAATCCCACAACCATCATAATATTCGCGGACGAAAGTGCCGCGGACATCGTCAACAGGCGAAGCTGCTTGAGCGTGAGCGTACGATGAACGAAGAAGCCGACGAACAGACTGTAGACGACGGCGACGATGCCTGCTTCGGTCGGCGTCATGATGCCGCCGAGGATGCCGCCGACGATTACGATGGGCATGACCAGCGCCCAAGCCGCGCTGACCAAGGATTGGAAGAGCTTCTTAAATGAGAACGTCGTCGTCGGAACGGCGAAGGATTGTCTCCGGACCAAGATCGCTACCAGCAGCATCAGGGACAGGCCGATTAGAAGACCGGGAACCACGCCGCCAATGAACAGCTTCCCGATGGAGACACCCGCCATCGAGCCATAGATGATCATGAAGATGCTTGGTGGGATGATGGGCCCCATCATGGCTGAGAATGCCGTGATGAGTGCGGCGAATGCCGGCTTGTAACCCTGCTTGATCATCGATGGAATCAGGATTGAGCCGGTTGCTGCGCAGTCTGCGGAGGCAGACCCAGATACGCCCGACATCAGCGCGTTCGCCATGACGGTCACATGCGCGAGGCCACCGCGAACGTGACCGACGAGTGCCATGGCCACGTTGACGATCCTTTGTGTCAAGCCGCTGTGCGCCATGATCTCGCCAGCGAGAATGAAGAATGGAATCGCCATCAGAGGAAAGGAATCCATGCCGGCGAATGCCCTCGTAACCAGAAGGCGAGCAGACAGTGTCGGATCCAGAATAACGACAATCAGAGCCGCGATCCCTGTCGAAAATGCAACAGGAACACCAATGAGAAGAAGAATGATAAATGCAATGAACAGCGTCAGGATCATGGCTCTACCACTGGGGACTTAATGACACCCATAAGCTTCAGGCTCTGATAAGCCGTGACCAGGAGGATCAGTGCGCATCCGAAGGGGATGGAAACATAGACGAGGGCAAGCGGAACTTCCAAGGCGCTGGACTGCTGTTCCATGTTCACCTCTGTCATCAACCAACCCTGATAGGCATATACGCCTGCGATGAACATGATGAGAAGATTAACGAGCAGACGAAGCACTCTCTGTACCCTGTCCGGCAGCGCTCCGACAAACATGTCTACGGTGAACATGGCGCCCTGCCAGATCAGCACGGGTGCGCACAGCCAGAAGATCCATATGAAGCCGTAGCGGATCACCTCTTCGGACCAGAAGAGCGCATAATACCCCCCTGCAAAGAAGCGCAGACACACAGCCACGAAACCGATCGTGATCAGGCCCAGCATGAGTGGGACGACAATCCACTCCAATGCTTTTTCGAACGGCGATTGGCCGGCGCGCTCGATATGATCGAGTTCATCCATGTATGTCTCCTTCATCCCGCGAGAGCACCGCCATCAACACGGATGAGTTCACCGGTGATGTAATCGGACATTCCTGATGCCAGGAACACGACAGCTCCCTGCAGATCCTCGGGCTTGCCAGCATACCCCATTGGAATGCGAGAGGTGATCTTCTTGACCCACTCTGCATCATGAAACAAAGGTTCAGTCAGCTCGGTCCTGAACCAGCCAGGCTCAATTCCATTGACACGAATCCCGAACGGAGCCCATTCGACGGCAAGGGCTTTCGTCAGCTGCCGAACGCCGCCCTTGCTGGACGCATAGGCAACGATGCGCGGGAATCCGATCTCGCTCGCCAAGGATGCGATATTGATGATCTTGCCGTATCCGGCGGACCGCATGATCCGCCCTGCGGCTTGGCAGCACAGGAATGTACCTCTGGTATTAACTGCGTGGACTTGGTCCCACTGATCCTCTGGATAGTCGAGGGACTCTCCACGAAGGTTAATTCCCGCCGCGTTGACCAGAATGTCGAGACGGCCGCCTTTCTCGCGGACCTGAGCGACTACGCTCTCGACACTGGCCCTGTCGGAAACATCGCCCACAACCGGCTCCGCGCCGATATCTTCAGCCGCCCTGTGAAGGACATCTTCGCGGCGCCCCATGATGAACACGCGCGCGCCGGCAGCGCGCAAACCTTCCGCGGCTGCCTTGCCAAGCCCTGTTCCGCCACCTGTGACCAGAGCAACCCGAGAGGAGAGTTCGGTTTTGTTATACGCCATTGTTCTCTAACCTTACCGGGGGAGCTCAATCCGCTGACCGTTGCTGGCCACGATTGCATGAGCGAGTTGAACGGCCGCAATTCCGTCATCAATGTCAGGCTTCGTCGGTCTGTTACTTAGCAACATATCCGCAAGGTGGCGCATCTCTCCGACGTAGCCCTGGTGCACCAAAGACGAATTCTCGGGAGATATGTTCGTCATGTTTGGCTCCCAAACAACCCGATCCGCAGCCGGATCGAAGTGCCGCCCCAGACTCATGGGCGGTGCATTCCGGGAATAGGTGACGCGACTGACATTCTCGACCATTACCGAGTTCCCTTCGCTGCCCATCAGCTGGATACGCTCATTCGGAACCCCTCGGGATTCGTAATTCGAGATCTCCAAAAGGCCGGTTGCACCGCTTTGGAAGCGCAGCAGGACGGCATAGCCAAACCGCTCATTGCTTGCCTGAGACAGCTCGGCAGTCACCGACGCAACGGGCCCAGCATAGAACTGGATCAGATCGAGATAGTGCACACTGTGGTCGAGTACGAAGGCGAAGGTGGTAAGCTCACTCGACCAGGCCGGCGTCCAAACGCCGGAGCATATGCGCGCAGTGAGATGCATGAGGCGTCCGAAATCAGGCGCGCTCGTCAACTCCTTGGCCATACGGTATCCCGTGGCAAAGCGCTTCATGAAGCCGACGGCGAGATTTCGGCCCGTCTCACGGCTCACTTCACGCATGCGAAGCGCCTTGTCGACTGTCACCGCAGGCGGCTTCTCCACATAGACATCTACCCCCGCCCGCATCACCTTCTCAGCAAGTTCGGGGTAAACGTTGGGCCCAATGGCCATGATTACGACATCGAGTTGTTCCCGAGCCAGAAGATCATCGAGAGACGTATAGATCGCCGGAGTCCGCAATAAATGCCCGCAGGCCTCAGCCCGCTCTTGGTCACGGTCGCAAACGGCCACCAGGTCGATCGGGGCCATTCGCGTGGCTGGGATCAGCGCCGCTTGAGCAAAGCCGCCACATCCGACCAAACCTGCGCGCAAACGGGTGCCACGCTCTTTAGTCAACTCCACCTCCCCGGGTCCGGCTATTCAGCCACGCCATATCGTTATGGATACTGAACAGCAGAGCTCTTCCGATCTATTCGAAACGATTTCTTAAAAACGTTTCGATAGACAATAAAGTATGGCTTTCCAGACAAGTCAATTCCCGAATCCGTAGCTTCTCCTTTTTGCTTGAAGAACCGCGCAAGGAACACAACCGATCCTGATAAAACGCTTTTATAGGTTGCTAAATCTCAGAGAAACGTTTTTATATAGTTTCCAATTAGTGAGGACATAGGCTGCTTCGCCCACTGGCTTTGGCCTTGATGGAGCATGGCAGCAGATGTCCAAAGGGGCACGATATGTCGGGCTTTGGAGCTGCGTCCATCGAGAAACTCGATCCGCTTTCCCGGCCTCGGGCCCATTGGACGGACGAGCTTGGCTTGGGAGAGGCGTTGCCCCCTCAGGACAGAGCGCAACACTGCAAGAGCAGCCGCGTGAAGCGATGTCTCTCACTTGGACGGTGTCGTGAATTTATATCTGCGATCTCAGGTGCATGATGTCAGGTGCTTTGAAGGGACTGAAAGTCCTCGACCTATCCCGGTTTATCGCCGGCCCCCACTGCGCCATGGTCCTTGGCGATCTTGGCGCGGAAATTGTCAAAGTGGAGAGGACCAGGGGCGGCGACGACACCCGCTCTCTTGGCCCCTATATCGAGGGCGAGAGCATCTACTTCATGATGTTCAACCGCAATAAGCGCAGCCTTTCCCTGAACTTTCGTAATCCTGCAGCCCAGGACCTGCTCCGCCGCCTCGTTGCAGAGGCGGATGTTCTGATCGAGAACTTCCGTCCGGGAACCATGGAAAAGATGGGGTGCGGCTGGGACGTTCTGCAACAGCTCAACCCGCGCCTGATCATGGCGCGAATCTCAGGTTATGGTCAGAACAACAGCCTTTCCAACGAGCCCTGCTTCGACGGCATTGCCCAGGCGACCTCCGGCCTGATGGACCTGACGGGCCAGCCTGACGGTCCCCCATCCATGGCCGGAACGTTCGTGGCCGATTATGCGAGCGCACTCTATGCCTGCGTAGGCATTCTTGCTGCACTGGAGCGGCGACATCACACCGGCAAGGGACAGATGGTCGATGTCAGCCTGGTCGGCAGCGCCACCTCTCTTCTGATGACGGCGATCCCGGAATATCTCGTCAACGGGCGCAAGGTCAGCCGGATGGGCAACCGGGACCGTTACGCAGCACCAGGCAACACGTTTCGGGCAAAGGATGGTGTCTGGATCCATATGGTCGGGGGCAATGATGCTCATTTCCCGCGCTTCGTCCGGATGATCGGGCGGCCGGAGCTGCTGCAAGACCCTCGCTTCTCGACACTGGAGGCGAGGATGAAGAACGTCGAGGCCATCGAGGCGATCGCAGCCGAATGGTTTGCATCCCACTCCTCAGATGAGGCGCTTGCTGCCTTGAGCCGTGCTGAGCTCCCTTCGGCGAAAGTGCAGACCGTCGCCGATATCGCGAGCAGCGCCTATATGCGGGAGGCCGGTCATATCGTCGATATCACCCATCCAAAAGCGGGCAACCTTCCCATGCAAGGCTTGCCAATCAGGATGAGCGAAAGCCCGACTTCGATCGAGAAAGCCCCTCCTGCTCTTGGGCAGCATACCGGCGAGGTGCTCTCCGAGTGGCTGAAAATGAGCCCCGAGGAGATCTCTCAAGCCAAGGCAGACGAGATCATCTGACCTCTACAAGAAAGTCTCCCTGCCAGAGAGCCTTTCTTGCTCAGCCTTGTCCAGATGTGGCCAATTCAGGACCCTGCTCTCACCATGCCAGCGGCCCACCGACGAGACGGATCATCTCGCCACTCAGGTAACTTGGCATTCACGCAGAACGTCCTCTCGGCGTTCCGCGATCAAGACCTGCGCTCCAGCCGATTTCAATGCATTCGCCGCATATCCGAAACCCTAGCGCATCGTGCGGAAAAGTGGGCCCGGTTTTCCGCATCGAACGATGCGCTCCTCCAGAGAATGAGCACCGGATCGATCCCAAAAGTGCAAGTTCACGTCTGAGTCCGATGCTCTAGCCGCCGGGTACAACAGCGACACGCGACGACAAATCCACGACGAGTAGCATGATCTGCTCCTCCGCCCTGTTTCGAGAATGGGCCCAGTGAAAGAGGCGCCTTCTGTCGACAGCCTGCAGAATATCGATTAAATCGTTTTATATGAGGATGCTGCCAAGGTGACGACTTTTGCGTGTCAAGCGTCCTGCAGGGCAGAGCAACCGCGAGGGACCCGATGTTGGTTGTCGACGATGTTTTCCAATTGAAACAGCATGTAGGGCGAGAACTTGGGCCGAGCGACTGGCTTCTTGTCACGCAGCATCAGATCGACGTCTTCGCAGAATTGACGCAGGATCGCCACTGGATTCATATAGACCAGGACCGCGCCAGATCTGAATTGCCACAGGGCAAGACGGTTGCTCATGGCCTCCTGACCCTCTCGCTCATGCCGCGCCTCGCCGATACTCTTCTCACGGTGCGCCGCTATCGCCGCGGCTTGAACTATGGCTGCAATAAAGTGCGCTTCACTGCACCGGTTCATCCCGGCTCGCGCATCCGCCTTCGGCAGACCATCAGGCAGGTTGTCGATATCGAAGGTGGCGTAAGGCTGATTCTGCACAATGTGCTTGAAACCGACAGCAATCATGAACGCCCCGCCATGGTCGCAGAAACCGTCATTCAGATGTACGACTGATCAAGGAAGCCTTAGCCGCTTACCGCAGGATAGCGCGTGTCGGACGAGATCAATCTGGAACGCTCAAGGGTAACACGAGGAAAGACGATGAAATTTCGCATATGCAATCCGACCGACATACGCTTCGGAAATGGCCAGATAGAAGCCCTGCGTGAATTGGTGCCTCCAAATTCCCGCGTGCTGCTGCTCTATGGCGGCGGCAGCATCAAGAGCAATGGCATCTACGATCAGGTCATGGCCGGTCTTAAGGACAGCAAGGTCGTCGAGTTCGGAGGCGTCGAGCCCAACCCCGTCTACGAGACTCTTCAGAAGGCCGCGGCTGTAGCCCGTGAGAACAACGTCAATCTCATTCTGGGTGTGGGTGGTGGTTCCGTTATCGATGCCGCCAAATTCCTGGCGACCATGGTTTCACTAGGCTCCGACGATCCCTGGCCCGACCTTGCAGCCGGCAAGCTCCCGGCCACCACACTGCCGGTTGGTGCGGTTCTGACGCTGCCAGCCACCGGGTCGGAGAGCAATGCCGTGTCCGTGATCTCAAGCCGGGAGCGCAAGCTGAAGCTGCCTTTCCGGAATGAGGCGGCCCGCCCGGCCTTCGCCATTCTTGATCCATCCACCATGCAGAGCCTCAGCAGGCAGCAGCTCGAGAATGGCGTCGTTGACGCTTTCACTCATGTGCTGGAGCAATATCTCACCTCCCCGGTCAACGCGCCGATTCATTACGGCTACAGCGAGACCCTGCTGCGGGTCCTGACCGAGTGGGGTCCAAAGCTGGTCGGAACCGGGAGCGACGAAGCTCGCGAGAATGTGATGTGGGCCGCCAATCAAGCCCTGAATGGCCTCATTGGTGCCGGTGTTCCTCAGGACTGGTCAACCCACATGATCGGACACGCCATTACGGCGGTCTACAATGTGGATCACGCACGCACGCTCTCGGTGATCATGCCTTCCCTCATGCGCTACAAAGCGGCGCAAAAGCAGGCGATGCTGGCACGCTACGGAAGAATGGTCTGGAACATCACTGAAACCGACGACGCTATCGCCGCAGAGAAGGCGATCGAGCACACCGAACAGTTCTTCAAGACCATGGGGTGCCCAGTTCGCATATCAGAACTCAGACTCAATTTCAGTCAGACAGACATTCTTGAGCACCTCGAGCGGGCAGGACAGACCGCACTTGGCGAAAATCGCGATATTGATGCTTCGAGCGTCCGGCAGATCCTGAGCATGGCAGCTTAAGGCCTATCAACGAAAAGGGGCAGCCCTTCCCGGAGCTGCCCCTTTTCTCGGTCTCCATTCCTTTAGGAGACTTACAGCACGCCCTCCTTATCGAGGGATTCGATCTGCTCCTTTGAAAGCGCTAGCCATTCGCGCAGCACCTCGCCCGTGTGTTCACCGAGGCTTGGAGGGGGCCTGCGGATCGAAAGCGGATTCTCGGAGAGTTGCATGGTCACGCCTGACATGGCGACACGCCCGGCGGTGGGATGCTCCACCTCTACGATCTGCTTGCGGTGAAGCAATTGCGGGTTCCTGACGACCTCGGCCGGGCTTGCAACCTTCGCGCATGGCACACCTGCACCGCTGATCGCCTCAAGAGCCTGCTCGGTCGGCAGCATACTGAGCCATTCCTGTATGATGGCTTCAATCGCAGAAGCGTTCTTGAGGCGGCTGCCGACATCCGCGAATCGTGGATCCGTGGTTAGTTCCGGCTGTCCCATGGCTCCGGCCAGACGCTTGAAGAGCGGATTGGTTCCCGAAAGAATAAGGATGAAGTCTCCGCTACCCGTCTTGAACACATTGGCAGGAGAGGAATACCGGTCTCGGTTGCCGGTCCGGGTCAGAGTGATGCCTTGGTTGACCTGAGTGGAAACCGCTGTCGTCAACATCGACACGGCGCTGTCGAGGAGAGCGACATCGATCATCTGCCCCCTCCCTGTCTTCTCGCGGGCATGGAGAGCCGCCAGGGTCGCCGTGGTCGCGTACATGCCGCTCATGTAATCGATATAGAACGTTCCGGCGAGCATGGGCGGGCCATCCGGGTTCCCGGTCAGCTCCATCAGGCCGCTCATAGCCTGCGCAATCCCGTCGAAGCCGGGCCGCTGGCTATAGGGGCCATTCTGGCCGAAGCCCGAGAGGCGGGTCATGATGAGACGGGGATTGATCTTTCGGAGATCCTCCCAGCCGCATCCCATGTTCTCCATGATGCCCGGACGGAAGTTCTCTACGAGCACATCGGCAGTCTTCACCATCTCACGCAGGAGTTCCTGAGCCCGCTTGTCGCGGAAGTTCAGGGTGATCGATCGTTTGTTGCGGTTGAGAGCCATGCTGTAAAGGCTCTCCCCGTTCTGAAAAGGCGGGAAATGGCGGCTGTCATCGCCAGCTCCCTTCTTCTCGATCTTGATCACGTCGGCCCCCATGTCGCCAAGCAGCATGGCGCAATGGGGGCCTGCAATGAAACGGGACAGATCGAGCACCCTGAGGCCTTGCAATGGAGATGTCGTCATACTGACCTCGGCGAAAAGAGTGTGCCTTCAGGATCTATGACCTCGCGGATCAGCCTGACATCTTCCTCGGTTGGGGCTTCGGTTGTCGGCGGCGTTCCCTCGATGATCGGCTCGAAACTCATATTGGCCAGCACCTCGTCGAGCGTGACGCCGGGGTGAACCGACTTGAGGCGCATGTGCTTGGTCTCGGGATGAAAATCGAAGAGCGCCTTGTCGGTGACGACCATATACGGGCCCGGTCCTGGAAGGCCGAGGCTTGCTCGGGAGTCTCCGCCCTCGAGATGGCCGAGGCTCGTGATGAAATCGACCTTCTCCACGAAAGTGCGCTTCTTGAGATCGGTGACGATGATCGGACGCTTGATGAAAGCCAAATGCTCCGTCTGTGCCAGGCAACCCACAAGACGCTTCTTCGGCTCGCCCTCTCCTCCAATCTCGGTGATGTTGAGATTGCCGAACCTGTCAACCTGAGGAGCAGACTCGAACGACACATCGAAGCGGCCCCGTGTCACCATGTCGATCTTGTAGCCAACATCGGCGGGCGACGCAGCGGCTGGCCAGCGGGTATAAGCATCTTGCAGGAGTGCGTCAGGAATCTTCTCAAGGCTGGGAGTGAGAAGATTACCCCAATAGATGCTAAAACCAGGGGCATGCTTGAGCTGCGCGAGCCTCGCTGCGGCAATGGGGATGCCCACCGCGAGCGTGAATGCCCGTGCCGCGGTGCCAAGGCCGACGAAGCCTAGCTCATCGTCACGCAGCTCGCGGCTGATCGCGGCAATCATCAATTCTTCAGTCGTGAAATCCTTTGCGGTCGTCATTCTGCCCCTCCTGTCACGTCCAAGGCGCGCAAGGACTCACGTCCGCCAAATGCCTGGAGATAAGCCGCATGGTCGCGATGACGGAAAACATGCTCGGCCAAGTACTGGGCTGTGCCCTCCGACGTTTTTGCTGCCGCCAGATAGTTCTTTAGCGCAGCCTCGTCCTCATCATAGAAACCGTCGCAGGCACAGGGGTGTGCACCGTAGGGAACTTCGACTACAGCCTCAACGAGACTATGTGGGATATATGTTAAGCTGGGGCGGCGCTGGATCTCGGAGTGCGGCACGATCTTCTCGACGGTAACGATCAGCCGCTTGGAAGCCGACGCCATCATCTGGTCGATATCGTCGCTGTCTCGGACAACCGGCCATTGAACGTTGCCGTATTCGTCAGCCACATAGCCATGCAGGATTGTGAAGTCGGCCTGCGCTGCCGCCAATGCGTGATACGTGTCGCCCGTGAATGGGCAACGGATTTCCTTGATCTGATCTGGGCTCTTGCGCACCATACCTGTCCCCAGCATGGATTTGATCGGCAGGAAGCTGATCCCCATCCCTGCGGCACGAAAACGTGCGACGGTGGCCGACTCGGAATAATCATGCGTCTCGATGGCGCCTGCCTCTACCTGGCGACGGAAATTGGGTGCCAGACCATGCCTGAAGAAGCCGGCATAGATACCTTCCCAGCGACGGACGG
This sequence comes from Microvirga medicaginis, assembly GCF_052658925.1. NCBI lineage: Bacteria > Pseudomonadati > Pseudomonadota > Alphaproteobacteria > Hyphomicrobiales > Methylobacteriaceae > Microvirga > Microvirga medicaginis. The sequence continues at coordinate 143,274 of NZ_JBQWEL010000012.1, forward strand.
CGCCGGCACCCGCCAGCATGTCGGTCGCCATCGTGGTTGCCCAGGTCAGTAGCGTCAGGTCGCGAATTTCCTGACGGATCATTTCGTGGATAATCGCCATCGGCTGACGGCGCAGGAGCGATCCCCCGACAGCTATAGTCGATCCCGACTCGATGCGTGAAACCGCATCCTTCAAACTGGCTAACTTTGATTTCATCTCGTATATTCCTTGCGCCTGCCCTTAGCCTTCGCCTTAGCTGGCGAGCTTTTCCGGAATCCTTCCGCCGACGATCATCGAGACCACATCGTCATGTTCGACCTTGTTGCGCTCGACGGCACCAATCATGCGCCCATTCTTCATGACCGCGATTCGGTCGGCCACCTGGAAGACGTGATCGAGATTGTGGCTGATGATCAGGACGCTGTAGCCCCGCTCGCGCAGACGCATGATGAGCTCCACTACAAGCCGTGACTCTTCCACTCCGAGGGCCGCCATGGGCTCATCCATGATGATGAGTTTCAGGTCGCTTTCCAGGAGAAGCCTTGCAATGCCCACTGCCTGACGTTGTCCGCCGGAGAGGGCACGGACTGCCTTGTTGAGATCGGGTGTCTTGAGCCCGAGTTGCTTGAAGAGATCCACCGTGCGGCGGCGCATCTCTGCATGGTCCAGTGAAGGCACCATGCCAAGAATCTTGCGCTGGAGCTCGCGGCCCATGAAGATGTTCTCTTGAACATTGAAGACATCGACCAGAGACAGATTCTGATGCAACGTCTCTATCCCATTGGCGCGGGCATCGTTGGGACTGGTCATGTCGACTTTTCTCCCTCCGACGGAAATCGAGCCTGATGTCGGACGAACCACACCCGAAATCATCTTGATGAAGGTCGACTTACCGGCTCCGTTGTCGCCGACCAGCGCAATCACTTCATTGGGGAAAATATCAAGGCTGATGTTATCATTTGCCTTGTGCCCACCATAAGACTTCGAGAGGCCTCGGATCGAGATCATCGGATCTCGGACATCGGCCGAGGCACTCTGAGACCCGGGTTCCTGTGCCTGGAAAGCATGTTGCATCGGTTACTCCGTCAACGAGAGAGATTGGGCCTGGGAGCGCACTCTTCAGTGCACTCCCCTGTTCGCTAAAGACCCAGCGACTTGAGATCGACAGCCGGAACACGTCGCGTTTTGGTGCCCGCGTCGTAGAACTCGGCGATGTTTTCCTTGGTGATCATGGGCGATGGAAAGACCAGCTCTTTTGGAACCTTCTGCCCCTGCAGGATGCGCGAGGCGACCTCCACGGCTTCGCCACCGAACGTCGGATAGACGAATGTACCCCGCAGGTCTCCGTTGGCGATCATTTCCAGCGTTTCAGGTGAAATTCCATCAAAGCCAGTAATGAACATCTCGTCCTTGCGGCCTGCTTCTGTGATCGCCTGGAGTGCGCCTTTCGCCATGTTGTCGTTGTGGCAGTAAACCGCGTCAATATCCTTCTGGGCCTGCAGGAAGTCCTGCATGACCTGCAGCGCTTCCGCACGGCTGTAGTTAGCGATGCCCTTGGAGACAACCTTGATACCCGGATTGGCGTCAATGACCTCTCGCCAGCCCCTGCCGCGTTCCTGGTTCACGACAGAGCCGGGTTTGCCTTCGATCTGCACGACATTGCCCTGCCCCTTCAGTTGCTCGACATAGTATTGACCAGCCCGGCGAGCCGTGCCGAGAGTATCGGCGGCGAGGTGACAATCGAAGTTGACATTGCCCTTGAGACTCGAACTCATGACGACGATCGGAATGCCCGCGTCGTTGAGAGCCTTGATGCCCGGCTGCACCGCGTCAGCGTAATAGGTAATCATGATGACGAGATCGACGCCGCGTACGGCAAGATCCTCAAGATTACGGATTTCCTGAGCCGGGCTCTCGCGAGCGTCGGTCACGATGGTCTTGAGGCCCAGTTTCTCGGCCGTCCCCAGCACGTCCTGACGCTGAGCTTTCAACCATTCATCCGTCGCATAGGATTGGGAGAAGCCGATCGTCTTGCCTGCAACGGGACTTTTCGCACGGGCGCTGCCAATTACGAATGGAAAGCCTGTCACGGCAAGCGCCGCAGCGCTCAGGCCGCCCTTGATCAGGCCACGTCGGCTCAGGCCGGAGCGTGTATCTGTTGTCTTGGTGGTCATTCTCGATTCCTCCTGGTTCCTCGGATGTTTGTCCGTCCCGTGTTATCGCTGCCGGTTGCGGAGATCGCTGATCACTACGGCCACGATGATGATGACACCCATTGCCAGCATTTGAACGAAGGGCGATACGCTCATGAGATTGAGAAGGTTTGTGATGATGGCGAGGATAAGGACGCCGAGAATCGTGCCGACAACGCCGCCGACGCCACCATCGAATGACGTCCCGCCGATAAGTGTTGCGGCAATCGCATCGAGCTCGAAGAGATTACCGGCGTTCGGCTCGGCGACGCTGATGCGGCTGACGAGGATCAGGCCGGCCAGTCCTGCAAGGAAGCCGGACAGGGCATAGACCTGAACTTTGATACGGTTGACCGGAATTCCGTAGACGCGTGCGGCCTCCTCGTTGGCCCCAACGGCATAGACGTGACGGCCCCACTTGGTGTGCTTCATGACATAGGCGAAGAGCAGCCAGATCGAAATGAAGATGACGACAGGAACAGGCACCGGGCCGACATAGCCGGATCCAATCAACCTGAACAGGCTGTCGGCTCCTTCCGCCGCGACATCGCCGCCATCCGAATAGAGATAGATCAGTCCGCGTGCGAAAATCATCATCGCAAGCGTCGCGATGAAGGGCTGAAGATTGAGACGTGTGATAAGGAGCCCGTTGATGGCCCCGAACGCGGTCGTCGCCACAAGAGCGACTGCCCACGCGGCCGGAGAGCCGTTCGACGCCAGCGCGGCAGCCGTGATCGCCGCGACGCCGACGAGTGAACCGGCGGACAGATCGATGCCCCTGGCCAGAATGACGATCGTCATACCGATGCTGACTACGCCAACCATGCTGGCGCCCCGTATCACGTTCAGAATATTTGTGGAGTTCAAGAAATGCGGAGAGGCAATCGTGGCTGCGATCAGCAGAATGACGAATGTGATTGCGTGGCTGTATTTCAGCGCAAGCATCAGATAGTGGCGAGCGCTTTTGCCCTGCTCGGTCGCCTGAATCGTTCCGACCGAAGAGCTGCTGCTGATTTCTACATGTGACATTATGATTGTTCCTCCCCTTTCGGACCGGGTTATTGATCAGGATGCGGGATAAGAATGCCTCTTGGATCGACCACGCGCCGAAGGAGTTCGAGTTCCTCGTCGGTTGGCTCAGGCGTACGCTCAGGGTTCGTTTCGAAAACTTCGAAGCCTGTGCTCCGCCTCACGTCTTCAAGGCTCACTCCGGGATGTAGGCTCTTGAGTCTCGCCCGGCCTTCGGCCTTGTCGAAATCGAAGATGCATTTGGGAGTGACGATCCATTCAGGCCCACCCATTTCGAGACCAAGGCTCTGACGCCCTGCCGCGCCGCCCGGGTAGCCGACTCCGGATACGTAATCGACACGCTGGACGAAGTTCCTCACCTCGTGGTGCGGCATCATGATGTATTCGCGGCCGAACAGAGCCAGATGCTCGGGTAGGAGGATGGAGCCGACGAGGCGGACCTTCGGCCTTTTATACTCGCCGACGCAGACGCTATTGATGTTGCCCTGCCGGTCGACCTGAACGCCCGAGCCGAAGCCGAAATCCACGTCGCCGCGTCGAACGGCGTAATGGCCCGGATAGCTCATCATCTGCGCCTCGCATTCCAGCCCCTGAAGTCCGGATTCGAATTCGGCAGCTGGCAGTTCCTTGAGAGTGGCTATGTTCGGGTTGATCGACCACCCGGCGAGAAGAATGGTGAGGTTGGGAGCGTGCGTACACCGGGCGAACTGCATGGCGGCCAAGGGAATGGCCGTCGCGTAAAGGGCAGCCGCACCTCCTGTCGCGAGTCCTGTGAAGCCGACCTCTCCATCCTTGAAGCTTTTTGCAAGGTGGATGGCGAGGAGTTCCTCGATCGTATAGCGGAGCGAACTCATTGTGGCAGCTCCACATTGCGCAACGCGATCAGGCGGCGAAGTCCGATCCGCTCCAGATACTCATGGTGGTCTCTGGTGCCATGCACGTATTCTTCCAGATAGGCATCAAAGCCCTGCTGCGTCGCGCTGGCCTCGGCGTAGGCGCGGAAGTGATCGTCGTCTGACTTGTAGATCCCAAGCACTGCCGTGGGGTGTGCGCCATAGGGCACTTCGACAATATGAGTCGTCCGGAACGAAGGAATTTCGGTCAGCTCAGGATGCTTCTTGAGCTCTTCCGTGCTGACGATGCGCTCGACCGTGACGATGACCTTGTCGCAAGACCGTGTATGAGTGACGTCGACACTTTGCGGCAGGAGGCGCCGAGCAGGAAAGGCGACGTTACCATATTCGTCGCCTATGATGGCGTGAACCACAACCACATCAGGCTTGGCGGGTGGAACGGCCCACATCTGCTTGCCCGTGACAGGGCACGTGAATGGGATGATGTCCGGATTGAGCTGAGCAACGTCGCTGCCGCCGAGAAAAGTGCAGGGCCAGAATGGCAGGTTCTCCTGGCTGGCACGAAAACGATCCCAGGCGATGAGCTCCGGGTAGTCAACAACTTCTATCTCGCCGGCCTCGGCCGCACGCCGGAAATTGCGCGCCAAGCCGAAACTCTCAAGGCCGACGTAGGACGTCTCGATCCGCCGGACGCAACCCGCACCGACGAGGAGATCCGTCTCGTTGGCATTGACTACGCCAACGATGGTCAGATCGCGTCGCTTCTGGCGGATCAACTCATGCACGAACGCGATGGGACGCTGATAGATGGCAAAGCCGCCAAACGCGATGCGTTCACCGTCTGCAACCGCAGACACGGCATCGGACAGGGAACATAATTTGGACGTTCGGACCAAAGCGGGTCCTCCTCCCGTTGAGGCCCGGCGACTCTGACGGTCCGCCTTCGGCCTGTTGCGGCTCATTTCGCAAAGCCCATGAAACCTCTTCTCATCCATATGAGATCGATTTCATGTGGAATCGATCTCATATGTTGTTAGGCTTGTCAATCGTTTTACTTCGATGCTCGAATTCGCCTTATGGACGTCTCGCCCAAAGGTGATTACCAATCAGGAAGCTTTCAGAGCGTGTCATGTCCAAGGGGAGTTCCGAGATTCGCACCTCATCCCGCAAAAGGCCCACCATCGCGGATGTTGCGCAAGCCTGTGGCCTTTCCCGCGCGACGGTCGCCCGCGCCCTATCGGGAAAAGGTTATGTCGACGGTGAAAAGCGGCTGCTCATCCAGCAGACAGCCAAGAAGATCGGTTATCGCACGTCGGCTCTTGCCAGAGCCCTTCGCACCCAGCGTTCGGCCTCGGTCGGCGTCCTGATTGCGGATATCACGAATCCGATCTTTCCCCAGATCGTGAAGGGAATCGATGACGTTCTCAGCGCCAGGGGACACACAATTCTTCTGTGCAATACCGATGAAAACCCTCAGAAGCAGCTGGCTCTGGCCAGTTCGCTGGTCGATCGGCATGTGGATGGTTTGATCCTGGTGTCTCAATCGCTCGAAACGCAGGCAATCAGGGATCTTCTTGAGGGTGGCCCCCCTTGCGTCTTTGTCAATCGACGCCCCTATGAGGCAGCGGATTATGTCGGACCGGACAACATTCAGGCCATCAATCTCCTCGTGGACCATCTTGCGGGTCTTGGACATAAGAAGATCGGCTACATTGCAGGCCCCGAAAGCTCGTCCACATCCCGCGAGCGCCTGCTGCAATTTTCCGTCGCGCTGGAACGACACGGCCTCTCTCCCAAGCCGGAGTGGATCTTTCCAGGCAACTACACCATCGAGTGTGGGCGTGAGGCAGTCCGCAGGATGATGACCTTGCCCGACAGACCGACGGCAATCATGGCGGCCAACGACATATCCGCAATCGGCATCATCGACGAGGCGCAAAACCGCGGCCTCTCCGTGCCGGAAGATCTCTCCGTCACAGGGTTTGACGACGTACTGGGCTTCAGCGATCTGCTTCCACATTCCCTGTCAATGCGGGGACTGACGACGATCTGTCAGCCCAAACGGGAAATCGGAGTGGCTGCGGCAGAAATGCTCCTCCGGCGTCTGGCGGAAGGACGCGAAGCAAATCTCCAGTCGGTCGTTCTGCCGGTCAGCCTGAAGGTGAGAGATACGACCGCGCCATTGCGATCGGACCGGGTGAAGCCCCGTCGCACGCGATGCAAGCTCGCCACGCAGTAGGGTCACACCCTGTTAAGAGTTTCTTCTGAAGGCCAGCTACGCAGCTACGACGCCGTTGCCGCATTAGGCGCGACCGCAATCGCATCCGTCATCCGCACGAAGGCAAGCATGCCGGGATCGTCCGAACCCACGCTCTTGTCCGGGAACATCCGCGCCCGGCCGATGCGGCAAGGCTGAGACCGGAAGCGGTCCAGCGCCTCATGAGCCGCGGCCCGCGCCTTTGTGGCAACGGCGCTTCCGTCATCCTGCCCGGATACGGCAGAGGCCACGGCATCGAGCGCGTCCAGCACCGTCTTGTCTCCAAGCTGCGCTCCGCCTCGGGCGATCATCGCATCCCGCGCAGCACTCAGCAGGCCCGACAGATCGGCCCATGCGACCTCCACCTGCCCCTTGGTCTGGCGGGACATGGTCATCAGCGCCGTGGCAATGAGCGTGCCGAGGCTCGATCCCGTCGCCGAAAGGGTCGAGCGAGCGAGCAGGCCCAGAGCAGCGCCCACATCTGCGGCCTGCGCGAGATCCGTCGCGCTCATGCGCTCGACGACGCGAGCCAGCATGCTGCCCGTGTCGCCGTCGCCCAGGCGGGAGTCAGCCTCGTTCAATTCCTGCTCAAGGCTGCCCATCCGCTCCTGGGCCCGCGCTACAGCGCGGGTGACATCGTCAATCGTCCAACCCATTAGCCGACCCTCCAGAACGGGCACGCAGCCGGAGCAGCGAGCAGGCTTTCCAACTCGTCATCGACAAAGCACAGGCTGATCGAAGCGCCAGCCATCTCCATGGAGGTGACATACGGGCCGACGAGCGGCTGCACGATCCGCAGCTTCTTCTCCGTGAGACGTTGCGCCGCGCGGCGGTAGAGAATGAAGAGTTCCTCCAAAGGCGTCGCCCCAAGGCTGTTGACCAGGATCGACACACGGTCAGTCGCCAGTGCGGGCTGGTCCGCTAGCAGGCGCTCGATCATCTCGTCCACGATCGCGTCAGCGGGCTTCAGCTTGTCGCGCCAGATGCCGGGCTCGCCATGAATGCCCATGCCCATCTCGATCTCGTCTTTGGCGAGTGCGAAGGTTGGCTTACTGGCCGTTGGCACTTGGCATGGCGCCAACGCGACGCCGATCGTGCGCGTCGCATCCACTGCCTTGCGGGCCACGCGCGTCACCTCGTCCAGATCCGCTCCTTCCTGCGCCTTGGCGCCTGCGGCCTTGTAAGCATAGATGATACCTGCCACACCCCGGCGCTTGTGACGCTCGTCGGGGCCGGCGCTGGCCACATCGTCCGTGCCAAGGACCGTCGTGGTGGTGATGCCTTCATCGGCCAGCACCTCGCCGGCCATATCGAAGTTCATCCGGTCTCCGCCGTAGTTGCCATAGAGGCACAGCACGCCTCTCCCACCATCAGCAAGACGAATGGCATCAATGCAGGAATCGACGTTGGGGCCTTCGAACACGTTGCCGATCGAGCAAGTGTCAAGCAGGCCCTGCCCCACATAGCCGGTGAACAGCGGCAGATGGCCGGATCCGCCGCCCGATGCGATGCCGACCTTCCCCTTGACCGGCGCATCGGAACGACGGATCACACGCCCGCCGGAGCCATCGCGCACCAGCGACGGATGCGCTGCCGTCAAGCCATCGAGCACCTCGTCCACGTAAGCTGTCGGTGCATTGATCAGTTTCTTCATTGTGCTACTCCCCTCCTCCCGAGGGCTGGGACCGTCAAGAGCTCACCGCTCTCGGGCCACCCCTCAGGCATCAACATGATCCATCGAGATCCGGGCAGATCGCACGAGACCTGCCCGGTTGTAAGTCTTAGTAGTTGAGCCGCTGATTGGCCTCAAACATGCTGACGGGCGGATAGGCATGCTCGTCGGTGATTACATCGAGAACCGTCGTCTTGCCCGAGCGCAGCGCAGCTTCGAGAGCCGGCTTGAAGTCCGCCGGATTCTCGATGCGGATGCCTTCGCAGCCGCAGGCCCTCGCGATGGCGGCATGGTCGACGGCTTCGAAATCGCACGCATCCGAGTAGTCGTTGAAGAGTACCTTCTCGGCATGCTTTTCATAGCCCAGGATCTGGTTGTTCAGCACCGTCACCACGACCGGCAGATTCATGCGGCGTGCCGTTTCGAGTTCCGACCAGACGTGGGCAAAGCCGCCGTCGCCGGCGAGGCAGAAGATCGGAGCATCCGGACGAGCTGCCTTGGCGCCGATCGCGTAGGGCAAGCCCCAGCCAAGACCCGCCAAGCCGCGCGGGGTCACGAAGCGCATGCCGGGCTTACGCGAGGTCAGGAAGTTCGCAACCCAGATGGACGAGTAACTCGCATCGGACACGACGATCATGTCCTGGGTGAGAACGCTGTCCAGATCGCGCATCAGACGCTCGGGACGCACTGGCTGCCTGTCCATGTCGACGCTCTCGGCCATGTCGGCCTCCCAGCCGCGGAGGCCCTCGGCGATGCGAGCTTCAAGCGCCGGGCGCGCGGTGCGGCGTGCGGAAAGATCCCGCTTCTTCAGAGCCGCAGTGAGAGCCTCGATCGTCAGGCGGGCGTCGCCTACGAGCCGCACCTCGGCTTCGTAGTTTCGACCGATTTCCTGGCTGTCCACGTCGATGTGGATGTACTTGGCGTTCTTCGGATAAAGGTTCCAGCTGTCGGTGCCGTTTTGGTTGGTTCGGTTACCGATCAGCAGAATAACGTCAGCGTCCGTCACGAGAGAGCGCAGGTGACGGGTGCGGCCGCGCGTTCCCATGAAGTAACCGACAACACCGACGGAGAGTGGATGACGTTCGTCGGTCGATCCCTTGCCCATGACCGTTGTGGCGATCGGCAATGATGCGGCTTCCTGCAGAGCGGCAACGGTATCGGCGGCCCCGGAGACGTGAACGCCACCGCCAGCGATGACGAGAGGAGCCTTTGCCGCGGCAAGGAGATCGGCCGCGGCTTCGATGGCCGACGGATCGGCGACCGACCGGTCGAGCGGGAAGGTTCCCAGAGAGGCGACACGTTGCGTGCGATCAGTGCGATCAGCCTTCGGCGTATCGACGAAAAGATCGATGGGGGCGATCAGCACGGCCGGTCCCGGGCGGCCGGAAGCCGCTGCGGTGAACGCCATATCGACGTAATCGTCGATGCGATCCACATCCGCGACCCGCTTGATCCACTTGGCGCAACCGCGGAACAACTCGAGATGATCGAGTTCCTGGAACGCATTCTTGTCGGTCTGCTGACGATGAACGTCCTGTACGATGGCGACGATCGGAATCGAGGCCTTGAGCGCCTCAGCAAGACCAGGAACGAGCAGGGTCGCAGCCGGACCGTTCTGGGCCGTGACCACAGGCACCTTTCCGCTCACGCGGGCATAGGCGTCAGCCATCACCGTTCCTGCATTCTCCGTGCGGTAGCCGATCTGACGGATGCCAAATTCGGGAGCCACGATAAAGAGAGCAGCGGGAATGCTCTGGCCAAAAATCACTTCCACGCCGTGGCGACGCAGAGCCGCAGCGAAAACATGAGCGCCAGATGTGTTCGAAATCGTATGCGACACAGGATCGGCCGCTTTCGTTGCGAGGGAAGTCATCGGATTTCTCCAGGGTGTAGATCTGGCATTCTTGCCAGGTTGGTTAGAATTGGCTTCTTCAAGGAGGTGCCCCCTTCAGGAAGCCGGGCTGAAACGGCTTTAGCTTCAGGCACCTAGTGGCGGACGAGATCCCCGCCCGTGATCAGCTTCACCACATCGTCCGGGCTCGTTTCCTTCGTTGCCCGAACGCCTGCCGTGCGGCCCTGGCGCAAGACATGGATGCGGTCGGAGATCTCAAAAATATGATGCAGATTGTGGCTGATCATGATGATCGAGAAGCCGCGCGCCTTGAGATCCTGCACCAAAGAGAGGACCTTCTGCTGCTCCGGCACACCGAGAGCCGCAGTGGGCTCATCGAGAATGACGACCTTGCGTCCGAAGGCTACGGCTCTGGCGATGGCGACGCTCTGGCGCTGCCCACCCGACATGCCTTTCACCGGGTAGTGGGTCGACTGGATATGGATCTTGAGAGACTTCAGCAGCTCTTTGGATCGCGCATGCATCTCCGATGAGCGAAGGAAGGGAATGCCGAGCGCGCGTTTGACGATCTCGCGACCGGCGAAGATGTTCTCCGCTACATTGGAATTATCGAAAAGCGCGAGATCTTGGTAGACTGTCTCAATCCCCAGGCGACGCGCATCCTCGGGCTTACGGATCTGAACCTCCGAACCCTCGAACCAGAAGCGGCCCGCATCGGGGCTTAGCGCCCCGGAGATGATCTTGACCAGCGTCGATTTTCCGGCGCCATTGTCACCAACAAGCGCTACCACCTCGGATGGGTTCAGCTCAAAGCTGATATCAGAGAGCGCCCGCACCGGGCCGAAGGATTTCGATACATTGCTCAGTTTCAGTAGCGGGGACATCGTTCTCTCCCTGGAATGATCGGCGAGCGGCAGGCGCCGCCCGCCGCCGGAGACTTGGATCACTTGCAGAAGTTTGCGCGGTTCTCGGCCGTGATCATCGGCGTCGGCAGAACCGTATTCTTCGGAACCGACACGCCCTTCGAGACCTTCACGGCGAGATCAAGAGCCTCGGGGAACATGGTCGGATAGTAGACGGATCCGGTGAGCGCGCCGGAAGCAACGCCATCGCAACCCTCCTTCGCGCCATCCATGCCGACCGTCACGATGTTCTTGATGTTGCGCTCGCGCAGAACCTGGGCTGCGCCCAGGGCCATGGAGTCGTTGTGCGCATAGACAGCAGCAAGATCGCGATGGGCCGTAATGGCGTCTTCCATCACCGCAACGGAGTCGTGTAGGCGATAATGGCCGACATAGGAAACAACCTTCATGCCGGGATACTTGGCGATTTCTTCTTCAAAGCCGCGCTTGCGGTCGATAGTCGCCGAAGCGCCGGGCGTGCCCTCGATCTGAATGACTTTGCCTTTGCCGCCCAGCTTCTCGGCAATGAAGCGAGCGGAAACCCGTCCCATTTCCACGTTGTCGGAGCCGATATAGGCGGCGTAGCTCTCCGGGTCGACGGCGAGCTTGCGATCGAACACGACAAGCGGAATCTTTGCGCGCTTCGCAGAATCGGCAATCGGCGCCAATGCGGCCGAGTCATTTGGAGACATGACGATGACATTGACACGGCGCGTGATCAGATCTTCGAGCGAGGAGAGCTGAACAGCGCTGTCGCGGCGGCCATCGGCGATAGTGAGCTCGACCTCGGGATGTTGTGCCGCCCAAGCCTTGGCCTTCTCAACGCCACTCACGCGATAGGGATGCTCGACGTTAGGCTGAGAGAGGCCGATCTTGAGCTTCTCCTGCGCGGAGGAAGACGATGCCATCAGTGCCATGGCAGCGCATCCGGCAGCGAAAGAGCAGATTAGGGTTTTAAGCTTCATGGTTGGTTCCTTCCTTTGAGAAAGTCCGGGCGTTGGATCGCCCGGCCCTTTTGTGCGACGCTTCAGCGTCGAGCTTTGCCTGTCCCCATTCGACGAATGCTGAACATGACGGCAATGACGATGATCACGCCTCGCGCGACGTCCTGTGCGTAGGGCGAAACGGAGAGCAGATTCAGAATGTTGTAGGTGAGGCCGATCACCATCAGTCCAACGAAGCTGAGGCCAATGCTGCCGATCCCCCCGGTGAAGGGAGTGCCGCCGATCACCACGGCCGCGATACCTGAAAGTTCGAACAGCATGCCTGCGGTCGGCTCGCCAACGCCGAGGCGGCCGAGGAACAGAAGACCAGCCAGCGCAGCCAGAACACCATGCAGGGTATAGACGCTACGTTTCATGCCATCGACATTGATGCCCGACCGGTGTGCGCCGACAGGATTGTCACCGACGAGGCAGACGAAGCGCCCGAAAGTCGTATATTTCAATGCGACAGCCGCGAAGATGAAGACCAAGCCGGTCAGGATGACGGGTGCAGGCACCACGCCGATATAGCCGCGACCGAACCAATAGACGAAGTCGGGGGCAAGCTGCGTCGGAATGGTGCGTCCCTCGCTGATGATCAAGGCAAGACCGCGGGCCACGGTCATCATGCCGAGCGTTGCCACAAAGGGCGGTACCTTGCCCCAGGTGATCACGGCACCGTTGACGTATCCGCAGACCGCACCAACCAGCAACACGACTCCGACCATGCCGAATGTGCCGATATGTGGAGCGACGACGGCACCAACGACAGCGGAGAGCGCAAGGATCGATCCGCCGGAGAGATCGATGCCACCCGAGATGATCACGAAAGTCAGACCCACCGCGATCAGCCCCACCATCGTCCATTGCCGGAAGACATTGAAGATATTGTCGGCGGTCAGAAAATGCGGAGACAGAAGGGCGGAAATGATGACGAGGACGATAAGGCCGGTCACTGCAACATTCTGCAGGAGAAGCGCACGAGCGCGGCCCATGACGGAGAGATCATCGGGGGGCAGCCCTGGCGTAACGCTGGTTACAGGCGGATTTTTGGACATTGATATTCTCCCTAAATCAGCGGACGACAGCCGGGACTCGGTCTGCTGGTATCGTTGGCGCCCGGAGGCTGAAGGACCGGATTCCCGATTTTGGGAACCCAGCAGCGGCCGTGCATGAGGCGGGTCCATCAGCAGCAAGAACAGACCGAAGGCAGCCGGTCCTGATGGCATCGTCGAAGAATTGGCCAAGCTCGAAGCGCTTGCCGTTTCCGGCGCAACCAGAAGTCAGCTTTGTATAGACTTGCCCGCGCAGCATACCTTCTCCTGCTCCAAACCTCGGCCTTACGGCAGAGCACACATCCTGGCGCCTCGTGGGGCGCCGACACCTTGTAAGACGAGCAGGATCTCCGTTCTCCGGCACTCCCTTGCAACAGGGCGCACCCATCCAGGCCGCGGTCCGGGGATCTGGAGAGTCTTGAGCGTCTCGATTCCATGGGCGGGCGCTCTCATGGCTCTGCCTCGGCGCCCTTCGGTTCAAAATATCTATAAAAACGTTTTTGGCAAACGTTTTTATTTCGTGCTAATAAAATTGATGTGGCGCGGCTCGAACCGCGTCTTCCTTGAAGAATGCGAGGATGAAGGTGAGGAATCCAAGAAAGCCGCAAGTCACGATCATTGACGTTGCCCGTGAGCTCAAGCTTGCCCCCTCCACGGTTTCCAATGCCTTGCGCGGGAAGCCAGTTGTCGCCGAAGAAACCCGCAAGCGCATCCTCGCTCAATGCAGAGCTATGAACTACGTCGCCTCCCCGGTCGCACGAGCGTTGCGGGAGGGCCGCACGTTCACCGTCGGAGTGCTACTGCCGGACATTGCAAATCCGATTTTCGGCGACATCGTCAAAGGCCTGGATAGCGTCATGGCCGCGTCCGGATTCGCAACACTTCTGGCAAGTACGGAAGGAAGCAGAGAGCGCTTTCTGAGCGCCGCCCGGACTTTTGCCAAGCGCGATGTCGATGCTCTTGTCATGATCTCCCAGCCCGTTGGTGGGGAGGAGTTCGAACGTCTGGTCGAGCTTTGCCCTCCCATTGTCCTGACCCATAGAAAGGCCGCGGGACTGGATCTCGATTATATCGGGATGGACAACCACGGAGGCAGTATGGCCGCGCTTCAGCATCTGGCTGCGCTTGGCCACCGCCGGATCGGATTCATTGGAGGACCAGAGCAATCCTCAGCCGCGCAAGAGCGCTTGGATGGTTATCGGCAAGCTGTGCAAGAGCTCAGCCTAGACCCTGATCCCGCTCTCGTTTGCCCTGGGGACTATACTCTGATGAGCGGGTTCAAGGCCGCTCATCACCTGTTGTCCATCAAGAAGCGTCCAACGGCAATTCTGGCAGCAAATGACCTGATGGCCTGTGCGGTGCTGGATGTTGCGGTTCAGATGGAGCTCACCATTCCCGGCGACCTGTCCGTCATAGGATTTGACGATATCTTCGTGTCCTCTTTCCCGCAGATCGCACTCTCGACAATTCGGCAGCCTGCCAGTGAGATCGGCAATGCGATCGGCCGCAGGCTGATTGAGAGATTCGACAGCGGCAACTGCCCTGCCTGTCATGTTGTCTTGCCAACGCAACTCGTTGTTCGCGCATCCATCGGCCCTCCGGCGCGGCGAAAGAGCACTCTCGGCCGGTTCTCGGAACAGGATCTCAACGCCTACCTACAGAACCGCTGGAAGCCCACCTCGCAAGTTCATCCATAACCGACCGTCCTATCTTTCATCGAGAAACCAACAATGACAAATCAGTCACCCCTCAAGGATATTCGCGTTTTAGATCTCTCCCGCTTCATCGCGGGCCCTTTCTGTGCCATGCAGCTCGGCGATATGGGGGCCGACGTCATCAAGGTCGAGCGAAAGGGTCTTGGCGAAGATACGCGCACGATCGAGCCAAAGGTTGCGGGCGAAAGCCTGTACGTGATGATGTACAATCGCAACAAACGAGGCCTCGCACTTGACTATAGACATCCGGACTCCATCGCGATTCTGAAGGATCTAGCGGCCACGGCCGATATCCTCGTCGAAAATTTCCGGCCGGGAACGCTGGAGGCTATGGGCCTCGACTGGGAGACTCTCCGTACCCTCAATCCACGCCTGATCGTGGTCCGCATTTCCGGCTTCGGTCAGGATGGGCCCTATGCGCGCAGGCCCTGCTTCGATGTCATTGCCCAGGCATCGAGCGGCCTCATGTCCATGACAGGGCCGGCCGACGGGCGCCCAACGATGGCGGGCACGTTCTTGGTTGATTTCACCACGGGTCTTTATGCCACCATCGGTGCCCTAAATGCTTTGAGGGCACGCGAGACAACAGGTCTGGGGCAGATCGTCGACGTCTCGCTGATGGACAGCGCCGTGTCGTTCCTGATGACCGCGATTCCCGAATATCTACTCCTGGGCCGTGAAGTGACCCGCAACGGCAGCCGGGACCGTTACACTGCTCCTGCCAATAACTTCCAAGCTGCCGACGGCGAGTGGGTCCATATTTCGACCGGTAACGACACGCTCTTCCCCCGCTTTGCCAAAAAGGCTGGCCTTGAGCACCTCCTGAGCGACCCGCGTTTCTCGTCGGCAGCAGCCCGCATGCAGAACGTCGATGCTATTGAAGCGGAGGTCGCCGCCTTCGTGGCTGCCCATACGTCGGAAGATGTGGTTCGGATGATGGACGAGGCGGGCGTGCCCTGTGCGAAGGTGGCCCGGATCAGTGATGTCGTGAACAACCCTCAGCTCCACCATCGAAAGCAGATCATCGAAATTGACCACCCTAAGATTGGCAAGCTGCCCATGCATGGTGTTACCGTCAATCTATCCGAAACGCCCGGTGCCATCCGTCGCCCGCCACCGTCCGTCGGCGAGCACACGCACGAGGTTCTTGCCGAGTGGGCGGGCTATGACGAACGGCGGATCGCACAATTGAAAGCGGCGGGCGCGATCTGAGAGCTGCAACCCCGCAGAAAGGAAAGCGGTATGCGCAAGACTACCGATATCCGTGGCATTATATTTGATTTTGACGGAGTCATTCTCGACTCCGTCTCGCTCAAGACAGAGCTGTTCGTGCGGTGCTACGGCGATCAACCCAGCGAAGAGCAGAAGGCTCACATTCGGGAGTACCAGGCGCTTCATGGAGGTGTCGGACGCGGAGAAAAGTTCACCTATTTCGAACGTACCCTCTTCAACCGGGAGCCCACACCGGAGAGCGTTGCCCGATTGTCTCGGCTATATGGTGAATTTCTGGCAGCTGAGATCGAGGCTTGCGGCTACCTGCCGGGCGCACTGCCCTTCCTGACTGCCCTTCATGGCAAGATCCCGCTCCACCTCGTCTCCGGCACCCTGCACGAGGATCTTGTCAGGATTCTCGAACAGCGGGAGCTCACTCGCTTCTTCAGATCCGTAACTGGTTCTCCAATGCGCAAGATCGATGCTTTTCGGAGCATCATTGAAAATGAAGGCTATGATCCTGCCACTATTCTGGCGATTGGCGATGCCATAACGGAGCTCGAGGCGGCAGAGTCTGCTGGCACTCAATTCATCGGGATCGTTACTCAGAGGGAGGAGAACCTGTTTCCTCCCGGAACGATCATCTACCCAGATCTCGCCAGCCTCCATGCCGACTGGCCGAGGCTCGCCACCCCGACCGTCTAGCAAAAGATCAGGTGCCGAGCGGCGCTGCCTCTCCACTGCGCCGCGACAAGGCCGCAACCCGGACCTTCGGCTTTCCGCTCGCCGCAATTCCCGTGGTGCCGCGAACCATAAGACGGGTTGGGAAGATGAGCGTTTGCGGCTCAAGCGGCTCCTTGCTCTGAATGCGCTTCATCAGCAACTGTGCCGCCGCAGCGCCCATGTCACGCTTCGGGAGGTGAATGGTCGTCAGATTGATCCGGGAGAAAGAGGCTAGGGCGATGTCGTCGAAGCCGATCAGCGAGACATTACCCGGCACGTCTATTTGGCGCTCGGAAGCGGCGTTGAGAACGCCCATCGCGCTCATGTCGTTGCTTGCCAGGATCGCCGTGGGCGGCTTCTCAAGCTCCAGAAAGCGCATCGCGGCAGCATATCCGCCCTCGATGCTATAATTGCCGGAGAAGATCAAGTTGGGATCATTGTCGAGCCCGAAGACGCGCACCGCATGCAGGTAAGCGTCGAACCGTTCCTGCGCCGTCGACGATTCATGAGGCCCGCGGATGAAAGCGATGCGCCGATGCCCGAGATCCGTCAGATGCCTCACGGCATCGATCACGCTCGTCAGATTGTCCGCGCCCACATAGTCGTCCGCGTAGCGGTGTGACCGCCGTTGCAGCAGGACGAAGGGCGTCCCGGCGGACAGAAGCTGGCGCACCGCCTCCCCCTCGCAATGCTGAGAGATCAGGACCATGCCGTCAACTTGCTGGTCGAGGAGGGAGCGCATATGAGCGATCTGCCTTCCCTCGTCCCCATCTGTGTTGCACAGAAGGAGCGTGCAGTGCTCGCGGAAGGCGACATCCTCGATCCCGCGCACGAAATCGGGCGAGGCGGGATTGGCGACATCCGCGATGAGAACGCCGATCGTGAAGCTGCGCTGCATCCGCAAGGAGCGGGCGAACTTCGATGCTCGGTAGCCGAGCTTGGCGGCTGCCGCGAGAACGCGCTGCTTGGTTTCCTCGCTGACGTTGGTCTTTCCCGCAAGAGCATTGGAAACGGTCGAGACGGAGACACCGCATTCACGTGCGACGTCATGAATGGTGGCGCGCCTTCTCTCGGAACCATCCACCTCGTCAATGAGATCCATATCCCGTCTACCCTTGGACATTTCTGTTCTTAGACATTTGGAACCACCCGATGAGCAAATCAGAATCGCGTTCCAAATGCATCGGCGGGGCCAACCATCTTGAACGATATAAAATTCTCAGTCGTCGGGTAGAACGTTTTTCGGACGTCCCTCATCCGATTGAGGTATTCTATAAAAAGTTTTACTAAAATCTACCCTTCCGGTTGTAAAGGTGGAGGCCGGCCGAGCTTACCCTCTCCGGGCCGAGTCCCAACGGGATAGACATTCTTCCGGGCAATGCGGCCAGCCACATCGGATAGCCGCGGAAGCGAGCAATGCATTCGGCGACCGACATGGTATCGACCGGGCGCCTCCCTGGCAGACAACCGCGATCCCAGGTTCATTGGCATGAGGAGGCGAACTGATGCTCTGGCTGGCTGTATCTGGCTCTTGAACTCATGGGTCATTAGACCACCGGGGATCGCCATCGCGCCGGCGACGACCACCGCCTATAGTTCTGATCGGCTGGTTCTTGGCAGTCTGTTCAATTCTGGACTGCCCTACTCCCAGACCCTGCGATGGGCCCATCCATCGGCCCATCGCAGATGCTCATAGGAGGCTGCCGGCATGCCTCTCAAGCTCGCCGACAGCCTCGTCTTGCTGCTCGCCGGATCGCCGGCCCTGTTTCGGCCGCCGATGGGCTCCTTACTTGGGATGCACGCAGGACGCCCAGCCCACTGCCGTGAGCTTCGAATCCGAGGCGCGGCGCACCCAGATCTCCAGCTCGACCTTCTGCCGGCCATCGGCCTCGGGCGTCACATTGGTCACGATGCCGGAGATCTCAATGGGATCGAAGACCTCCAGAGGAGAGATGAACTTGACCTGCATCCAGCCGCCGGTGAACCACGCCGCTCCGAAAACTTTGGCCATCAACTCCGCCATGAGGCCAAACTGCTGCTGGCCCTGCACGATCGGCACACGAAGCTCCGCCGCCCGCGCGATATCGAGATCGTTATGCGTGTTGCGGACATACTCGCCGATGCGCGAGAATACGGCGGTCTGTTCGAAGGTCACTGTCTTGGGCAGAGGCTTCAGAACGTCGCCGGGACGTGTCTCGGCATCGACCTTTTCGATAAAGCGCGGATTGGTCGGGATCTCGCCCGTCACCTTACGCTGGGGTGTGTCGCTACCGCGACCGGCGATGCGTCCAGGAACAGTGCGCAGGATCTCGACTCCACGATGCCGCACGATGCTGCGGCCATCCTCGCCAATCGCCTGCGCCTCCATCACCACATACCCCTGTCCACGGCGCTCATAGGCTTCCGTGTAGGTGCCCGACATCGTCACCTTTTCACCGAGCTTGACGGGGCTGTCGAACCACATCTGCTCCTCGGTGTGGAAGCCAACTGTCTTGCTGGCGCGGTATCTCGTCGTGAACAGCTGGACAAGATCATTTCCCAGCAGGGCGGGTTGGCCGATCCGTGCCCCTCCGAAGGGGCTCGCCTCCAGATACCATGGCGAATAGTCGTCCTGTGTGAAGGAGAACCGCTTGATCTTGTGATCGTCCACGGTGATGGTCACCGGCCCTAGAGCTTCTGGGATCTCCAGATTCTCGAAAACCGGCTCTTTCAATCCGGCTTCGAGATCGTCGACCTCGGCGGCGCGGCGAGGATCGGTGAGATCACGCCAGGGCAGAGATGCATCAGTTGAACTCGTCATGTTCTGGTTCCTTTTTCAGTTCCACTGTGGTGGAAGTTCGCAAACTCGATAGTCATCCGTCGCTGCTTATCGGGGTCCTGCAGCATGGCGCATGATCCAAGGCTCATGCACTCCGTCCCCTTCAATGAGACCGTGGCAAGAGCAGCTGCCTCGGATCGATGCGCTCCCGGATCAGGCGAAGCTCTTCGGCTGTGGGAAGCTGGGTCTCAGGCACCGATGTCAAATCGCCTACGTCGAAGCCCGTCGAGTCCCTCACCTCCTCATGCGTCACGCCAGGATGGATGGACCGTACCCTGATCCGGCCGCGGACCTTGTCGAAGTCGAATATGCACTTCGGAGTCACGACCAGCTCGGGTCCACCCCAGTCGAGCCCCAGCTCACGGCGGCCCTCAAGACCGCCGGGATATCCGACGCCGGACACATAATCGACCTTCTCGACGAAGTTCCGCCGGTCATGATGCGGCATCATGATGTATTCTCGCCGGAACAGGGTCATGTGCTCGGGCTGAAGAATGGGGCCGACAAGGCGGACCTTCGGGCGGTCATGCTCTCCGATACAGACGCTGTTGATGTTTCCTGCGACGTCGACCTGAACGGCACTGCTGAATCCGAAGCTGATGTCGCCGCGCTTCAGAACCCATTGCCCCGGGTAATCATAGGTCTGGGCCTCGGCCGGAAGGTCCCGCAGCAAAGCGTCGTGCTCGGAATCCGGCATCGCATCGAGCTGGCTGAAGTCAGGATTGTGATAGCAGCCGGCCAGAAGAAGAGTGAGGTTCGGAGCGTGAGTCAGGCGCGCAAGCTCCATGGCGACGATGGGAACTGCCGTTCCGAAGATCGCTGCGGCCTGTCCCGTCAGCAAGCCTGTGAAGCCGACTTCTCCATCGGCGAAGTCCCGCGCGAGAGCCGCCGCCAATACCTCGTAGAGTGTTGCCGGTGTGTCGGTCATAGGAGCGAATCCATATCTTGGAGGTCGGCCAAGCGTCCCGGGCCGATTGCTTCTGCGTAAGCGCTCTGGTCCGGAAGCCGGTAGACATAGTCATCAAGGTATTGGCGGAATGCTTCCTCTGAACCCGATGCTTCTGCGTATTTGGCGAGGTGCACCTCGTCCGCCAGGTAACGTCCGAGAACAGGCGTCGGGTGAGCGCCGTAAGGGGCATGCACGACCGCCTTTGTTCGGTAGGACGGTATTTCCACAAGCCTCGCATGACGGCGGATGAACGAACTCGAGACGATCTTTTCCGCCGTGACGATGACCTTGTCGCAGGAGCGCACCATCAAGACATCGCCGCTCTGCGGCAGCAGGCGCCGTGCCGGAATGACGACATTTCCGCGCTCGTCCGCCGCGATGGCGTGGATGACGACGATATCGGGTTCGGCAGCGGGAACCGCGAAGAGCGGACGGCCCGTCATCGGACAAGGAAACTCCTTGATGTCTTTGTTATAGGTAACGACATCGTTCCCGCCGAGAAAAGGGATGGGCCAGAACTTGAGACCTTCCTGGCTCGCGCGGAAGCGGTCCCAGCTGACCATTTCAGGATAGTCGACGACCTTGAGATTCCCCCGCTCCACGGACCGGCGGAAGTTCCGCGCAAGGCCGAACTTCTCAAGCCCAACATACGACGTTTCAACCTGCTTGATGCATCCCGCTGCAGCAAGCATATCGATATCGTAAGAATTGGCGGTTCCAACGATGGTCAGGTCCCGACGGGCTTGGCGGATGAGCTCCCGGACGAAAGCCATCGGCTTTTGGTATACGGCGAAGCCACCCAGCGCGACGCGGGAGCCATCGTGTACCATGCTCGCGGCTTCTGCCATCGATATCAGTTTTGAACTCGGTGCGCTCATTCAGCTATCTTCTATCTTATCTGGATATCAGCACTGTCGTTCCCCGGAGGAAGCCGGATGCTGGCCATTCCAGTTTGGATTGCGTCTATGCCTCGATGTATGGAATGCCACGGTCATCTGCGGCGCAGCTCTTGTACTGCGCTGCACGTAACCCGCCCTCCGCTACCCTGCTGACTGCTGCCGCCGCAGCATGCTCCACCATACGGCGAGGATGATCACCAGTCCCTGGGCGATGAGGAAGATGATCGGGTCCAGGCCGTTGAGTACCATCCCGTTTCGCAGCACAGCGACGAAGAACACGCCAAGAATCGTTCCGATGATGCGGCCCGCCCCGCCGTTCAGGCTTGTGCCACCGACGATGACCGCCGCAATGACATCGAGCTCCATCAATTCACCGACTGTTGCACTGCCGGCATTCAACCGACCCACGAGCATCACGCCGGCCAGAGCGGCGAGAAGCTGAACGATGACCAACACGGCGATCCTCAGGCTCCCCACGCGAACGCCGTACCGGGACGCGGTAACGGCATTTCCACCAACAGCGTAAATATGCCTGCCGAAACGGGTCTGGGTCAGGACGATCCAGCCAGTCGCGATAACGATGAGCATTGCCCAAACCGGCACGGGAAGCCCAAGCACATGTCCGTACCAAATGAATGCGAGTGAGGATGGCAAGGGGCCGATGGTAAGACCCTCGCTGATATAGAAAGCGGTTCCCCGCAACGCGGACAACAGCCCGAGCGTCGTGATGAATGTTGGAATGGCCCAGACGACGCGCAGCATTCCGGTGAAGCAGCCGACGAGGGCCGCCAGTGCAAGAACCGCTGAACAAGCGACGAACATGGGTAGGCCGGCCTGAACGACGAGCAGCGCGAACAGCGTCCCTGACAGACCAACCATGGCGCCGACAGATAGGTCGATCTCACCTGCGATAATTACCATCGTCATGCCGACAGCAATGATGGCGATCACGGAGGTCTGCTGCATCAGCGTGACGAAGTTCTCGGGACTGAAAAAGTTCGGCGCCGTGAAGCTGAAGACCGCGATCAGGAAAGCAAGAGCAATTGCAACTCCGATCTCCGCCCGCCATGAGCTCAAGTCAAGCTTATGATGATTGGCCTGCCGTGCCGTTACTGAGACGTTTGTTGCCATATTGCTCATTCTATCAACCCACGTATCGCCTTCTGGGACAGCACCGGATGCAGGTTCTGCATCCGGTGATAGTACCGAAGCATCTTCAGTTCGAGAGCGACTTCACGAAGTCCAGATACTCGTTGACCGACTTCGGATCGTCGCGGGTGTACAGGCGCGCCGGCACATTGATCTGACGCGGCAGCTTCTCGCCACGGAAAGATTTTGCAGCCGTCTCCACGGCGGTGTAGCCGATCATGTAGGGCTGCTGATCGGAAACGGCCTGCAAGGTGCTCGAGGGATCCAGCAGCATCTGCGCCAATTCTTGGCTCATATCGATCCCGTAGAGCTTTGCCTTGGCGTTCGAGCGACGAGCTGCGGCAGCAGCGCCGGACAGAGCACCGGAGTTGGATACCCAGATCATCTCGGTTGCCGGATTGCGCTGCAGGATGTTCTCGAAGGCGTTCGCCCCCTGTTCTGGCGTTGCCGCGGCCACTTCGGCCACGTATGTCACGTTACCGCCTTCCAGGGCCGAGACGACGCCACTCCGGCGGGCCTGCATGTTCGGATTCGTCGGTGGAAGAGTGATCAGTCCGACTGTGGTTGCCGCGCCCGACTTGGCATCGATCAGCTTACGCATCTGCTTGCCGACCTCGCCCGCAAGCTGTCGGCTATCAACGCCGACGGTGTGGCTCGAGATGGAGTCATCTACAAAGCGGGTGTCGTAGTCCACGATCATGATGTTGCGGCTCTTCGCCCGCTGCGCAGCAGCGGCCGAGGCCTGCGTGTCCAACGGCGGCATGACAATGATGTTGACACCCCGGGTCGCGAAGTCTTCGACGAGCTGCCCCTCGGTCGCCAGCTGCCTGCGGTTCAGGCCAATCTGCAAGTCGACCCCGAGCTTCTTGGCGGCATCGTTCATGCCACGCTCGACCTGCTGCCAGTACTGGGAGTCGCGAGCATAGATGATGCCGCCGACCTTGAGACGCTCCTGCGCCTCACCGGCGGGCGCCAAAGCTATTGTCATGATCGACGCAGCGAGCGCCACAATCATTTTCTTCATGGTGTCCTCCCTTCTATGCGACGAGACGTCGTGATCCCGCATTCTGTGCCCTGACCGCACCGGACTCAGTGGTAGCCTTGAGGCCGCAGCGGCAAGTGGCCCCTTGCTGATGGCTGGCGGGGGCTCTGTTAAAAACGTTTTTTAAAAAACGTTTCGATAAAAAAGCACAGCAACCCGGCTTCGTCAACACCACTCATGCGGCATTCTTTTAAGGCGCTGGCGAGTTTATTCGGCGGAGGCGGCAGGCGAGGCCGTCCTCACAACTGCCAAGGCTTGTGCGGCTGGCTTCCTCGCATTGCCGCGGGGCTTCCCGGCTGGCGGCACAACCGACCCTCTTATGATCAGCTTTGTCGGAAGGACGATCTGCTGCGGGCGGGACGAAGGTTGCCGGATCTTTCTCATCAGTAGTTCCGCGGCGGCAATGCCTATGTCCCGCTTTTGCAACTGGATCGTTGTCAAATCAATTCGCCGGAACGATGCCAATGATATATCATCCAATCCAATGACCGAGAGGTCGCTTGGCACGGTCAGGTCTGCGTCCAGGGCAGATTGGATGATCCCGAGAGCATTGATGTCGCTGCTGGCCAGAATGCAGGTCGGGCGCCGGCGCATCGCACAGAAGCATTGCCCCGCCGTGACCCCGCTGTCGAAGGTGTAGTCGCCTCGATAAATCAGATCCTGTTCGACCTTCAGCTTCAGGCTATCCGCTACCGCGAGGAAGGTCTCTAGACGCTCCCTCGCGGCACTTGAATCATCTGGCCCCTGCACGAAGCCAATCCGCCGATGACCAAGCGAATGGGCATAATGAATGGCTTGGCTCAGACCCTCGCAGTTGTCGGATCCGACGTAATTGTCTTTGTGTCTCGCGCTGCGCCGCTGAACCAACACGAACGGGACGGAGGCGTCCAGAAGCTCGCGCACCTTAGCCGATGTGCAATGCTGGGAAATGAGGACCATTCCGTCGACCTGCCGGTCGATCAGCGTACGCATATGCGAAAGCTGCTTCTCCTCATCCCCATCCGTATTGCAAAGCAGGAGCGTGCATTTCTCGCGGAGGACCACGTCCTCTACGCCCCGCACGAAATCTGCCGAAGACGGGTTTGAAACGTCCGCAATGAGAACACCGATAGTAAAGCTTCTCTGCATTCGCAGCGCGCGTGCGACAACAGAGGCTCTGTAGCCGAGCTTTTCAGCAGCCGCCCGCACGAGAGCTCGCGTCTCGTCGCTCACATAAGTCTTGCCCGCCAAAGCGTTGGATACTGTAGACAGAGCGAGGCCTGTCTCGTGCGCCACATCTTTGATCGTGACCCGCTTCCTGTCTCTCATTTCGTCATTTCCCGTTGGTCATTCACGACCACAAAGAACCTGATGATGAACAAGGCCCCATATTGACGGGGCCGCCACCGATTGTATATGTAAAAATGAAACGTTTTTCCAAAAACGTTTTCGTGCCGGTCGCCAGCGTCTCGAGATTGCTGTTGGCTCAACACAGCCGTCTCTGGCGGCATCGCGAATAAGGCCTGTCTACGGAAGTTAGACAGAGGCATGAAATCGTATTGGGAGAGTCGCCGATGGGAATGCTACAATGGCACACTGCCTGTCGGCCGAACGATTGCGCTATGGAGGCGGCACGATGACACGACCCGTTCTGCTCGAAGCTTCTGACATCAAGAAGAACTATGGGGCCGTCCAGGCGCTCCGCGGTGTCGATCTGACCATCCGCGCAGGCGAGACGATTGCCCTCGTCGGTGATAACGGCGCCGGTAAGAGCACCCTCGTCAAGATTCTCTCCGGAGCGATCCGTCCGTCTTCCGGCATGATCAAATTCAATGGAAAAGAGGTTTCGATCTCGTCGACCGATGTTGCTCGGTCCCTGGGCATCGAGACCGTGTACCAGGACCTCGGGCTCTGCAATAATCTGAATGTTGCAGAGAATGTCTTTCTCGGCCGCGAGGAGATCCGCAAGCTCGGACCGTTCCGCTTTCTCAACAAGAAGGTTATGAGAGACAAGGCAGCGATTGCGCTGAGCGGCCTTTCAATCAACACTCCTCATCCCAATGCGAATGTTGCAGGCCTGAGCGGCGGTCAGCGTCAGGCCGTGGCTATTGCCCGCACGAAGCTGTGGCACAGTGGCCTCGTCCTGCTTGACGAGCCCACCGCCGCACTGGGTGTACAGGAGACGAAGCGTGCGATGGATGCGGTTCGTCAGCTTCAGGCAGAGGGTGTCTCCATCGTCCTGATCACCCACAACATGCCCATGGTCAAGGAGATGAGCCAGCGCGTCGTGGTTCTCAGGCAAGGCACGAAGGTGGGCGACATTCCCACAGCCGCAGCCTCCGGCGACGATATCGTCTCGCTGATTACGGGCGCGCGGCAGCAGTGGATCGAAGCCGCCTAAGCTCACAAGAGGTCAGGTATCTCGACAATGGCGACACATTCCAAAATCGTCTCTCTCGAAGAGGCGATCAGCACTATTCCTGACGGAGCCTCCCTCACTGGAGGAGGATTCGCGCACTCCCATCAGCCCCTCGCCTTTCTTCGCGGGCTGATCAAGGCCGGCCGTAAGGACCTCACGCTCATGGGCGTTGCCGAATGCTGGGTTGCGGAATTTCTGGCTGCGGCGGGCGTTCTGAAACGCGCCTACTTTTCGAACTTCATGTTTGAGGGATATGGCCGTTGTCGGCGCTTCTCCGAAGGCGTCGAAAATGGAACTATCGAGGTTGAGGATCACAGCCATTTCGGCATGGTGATGCGCCTGATGGCAAGCGGGCTCGGCCTCCCCTTCATGCCGCTGAAGGCAATGGCTGGTACCGATATTCTCAACCAGCCAGGCTTCGAGGACCCTGCGGAAAAGTCTCGGTTTCTCCCCTCGCCGTTCGGAAACGGCAATGTCACCGTCGTATCCCCTCTTCAGCCTGACTTCGCCATCATTCATGCGGCCCGCGCGGACAAACACGGAAATGTGCAGCTCTTTGGCACGACTTCGGTCGTCGAAGAGCAGGCCAGGGCCGCGAGGACCGTCATCGTAACGGTTGAAGAGATTGTCGACACGGATGTGATTCGGGAGCAGCCATCGCTCACGATCATTCCCGGTTTGATGGTCGACATGATCGTGCACGTTCCTTATGGCGCTCATCCCACCGGCGTCTACGGATATTATGAGCACGACAGCGAGCATCTGGCGGAATATTACCGTGCCTCCCGTTCGCCAGAGGACACTGCGAAATGGCTTGACCGCTGGGTTTTCCAGATGCCGGATCACTGGAGCTATCTGGATACGATCGGAGCGCGAAAGCTCCTGAGCCTCCGGGTGGACCCGCATCTTGGCTATCTTAGCAAGGAAAAGACTGATGCCTGAGATCAGCCCTGACGAATACATGGCTGTAGCCGCGTCGCAGGAAATCAGGGACGGAGAGACAGCCTTCATCGGCACCGGACTTCCCATGGTGGCGGCCTATCTGGCGAAGGCCACGCATGCTCCGCGTGTCAATCTCGTCTTCGAGTCGGGCATCATCGATCCGGCTCCCATCGAATTGGCGAGCGGCGTCGGCGATTACCGTCTTGCTTACGGTTCGACCAAGATCGCAGGCACATTCTATGCATTGAGCCTTCTGCAACAGGGAAAGGTCGATATCGGATTTCTGGGGACCGCCGAAATCGACCGGTACGGGAATCTCAACTCGACCGCCATTGGACCCTATCGGCGGCCCAAGGTGCGCCTGCCGGGCAGCGGTGGCGCCAACGATATCGCGAGCATGGCCAAGCGATTCGTTGTTATTTGCCGTGTGGATCGCAAGCGCTTCGTGGAAAAGCTGAATTATCTCACGACACCTGGCTTTCTCAGCGGTCCGGAAGCCCGTGAGGCCGCGGGACTTCCAGGCGCCGGACCAGTGCGTGTTATTACGGACCTCGGCATCCTGGGATTTGACCCCGTGACGAAGCAGATGCAGATCGAGCAGTGCTTCCCGAGCATAACGCCAGACAGGATCAAAGAGAACATCAGCTTCGAGATTTCCGAGGCGCCATCCATCAAAGAAGCGCCCACTCCCAGCTGCGAGCAACTTCACTTGCTTCGAACGCAGATCGATCCGGATGGAGTCTACGTCAAGCAACCTTAGGACACACGCGCCGAAGCAAAGCGAGCGGAAGATCATAGATGTCGACTGGAAGAGATAAAGTCCTGACGCCATCCGAGGCTGTTGCCTTGATCAAGGATGGCGATCTTGTCGCAATCGGAGGCCACGCGACACGGGGTCGCCCAATGGCACTCGTGCGCGAAGTCATCCGGCAGGGTCGAAGGCGACTTCACATTGCCGGAGTGAACAACAGCATCGATGTCGACATGCTTGTTGGAGCCGGATGCGTCGAGACCGTCGAAACGGCCGATGTTGGAATGAGTGAACTCGGCGTCACACAGAACTACCGTCGCGCAAACGAGAGCGGATCGATTCAGGTCATTGACCATTCTGAGAAGACTGCGATGGGTCGGTTTCATGCAGCCTCAATCGGAGCCCCCTATCTTCCATTGAAAATGGAATCTGGACGCGACCGTCTTGCAAAGAACCCCCATCTAAGGCCCGTCACAGATGTCTTCACCGACGAGCCATGGATGGCCGTTGAGGCTATACGTCCAGATGTTGCAATCATCCATGCGCATACGGCTGATGAGGAGGGTAATGTCCAGCTGGATCAAGAGAGCTGGCATCTCAACTCCTCGGACATCATGATTGCCAAGTCGGCCAGGACGGTCATTGTTTCCGTGGAACAGATCATCAGCGCCGAAGCTATCAAGAGCCGCCCTGCCAATACAATTTTATCAAGTTTAGAGGTTACGTGTGTCGTTGAGACACCGTATGGGGCACACCCTTGCGGCTGCGATGGTCGATACACGCATGACCAAGAGCATCTGGATCGCTATCTCACCGCCTCCGCAACAGTGGCAGGTTTCGAGAAATGGCTCGGCGACTACGTAAGGTCGCCGGCTGATAACTATGACTATCTCAAGTGTATCGGCATGAAACGTCTGATGGAGATCAGCACAAAAAGGCTCGCTCGCCAGTAACAACTCATACTGGATGGATGCGCTACAAGTACAGCCTTGCGCCAGAGGGGCGGAAGCGATCCCAGCCTAGGGTCACGATGCGGTGAACCGCTTGAATTGCTCAACACGGAAGGACCGCGTCTGCCTGATATGCTTCGCATGTCCCTTGCGGATCATACGCATCATTTTGATGCTATCCAGAATTACGCGAGCGCTGTTCACCGGCATGAACCCGAGCATCGGTCGAACCCGCCTCTTGATGGCCCGATGATCCTGCTCAATGTGATTTTTGAGGTAAATGCTTTGTCGGATTTCGATCGGCTTCAGCTTGCGCCTTGACCTGTCCCGCTGTCGCGCCGTGGTATCGCACGTCAGGATCGCCTCTCTATTGGCCCGTCTGCCATGGATGACGATCTGCTGAGGGCGGACATGACGCTCAAGGGCGCCGCTTGGTGACGAGCGACTGATCGAGCGATGAAACTGGTTGGAACGGCGATCGGCTGCACAACACCTTCATTGGGCCAAAGCTGCAGGCATAGGCGTTTGCCGGTCAGCAAGGGAGGGCGGCACTCGCAGTCGAGGGGCTCCATCGCATGATCTGAACTGGCAAGCCAGTTTCCAGCCGGGTCGGATGAACCCGATCATGGAGTGGCTCCGCTCAGCTCCATGGATCATCCATGCACCAATGCCGATCGTAAGCTTACAAGGGCTTACGTTCGAAATGTGCCAAGGAGGCGATGCTCGGATCGAGGCGCATAGAATGAGCGCCCAAGGCAAAGACTAACGACATCGTGTTTGACATGCGATTGAGCCCCCTGATCGGCTGTTTCACTTGATCGTCTCAAGCTGGCCGAACCGGACAGGAAGCAGTTCCTGTACTCTTGTCTGAGCCCCCTCACCCTTCTCGCTTACCGTGAGCCGCTGCATCTCTTCGG